>NZ_JACVTW010000030.1:0-42874 GCF_016624785.1 Kosakonia sp. S42
CCATGCGCCCTCAGTTTTCGATCTGGTGTCTAACTTTAGGGGCGCATTACAGTGAAGTATGACGCAACCTTCCCCCATTTCTGTGAGGCGAAAATCGCTGCTGATAATATGCGATGCAGTTTTCTCGTTTAATAGCGACGTGATCGTCTCTGAACGGTCAACCATAACGCCTGAACGTGTTATTTCCAGGAATTCAGGATGGAGAAGCCGCTCAAGCCACTCCCGATTGTTTCGCCTTTCACCGTGAAGGCTGCATTCCAGCAACCTGAGCTTTTCCAGAAGCATTCTGCTTATCCTCAAGTGATCTTAATGAATGCTTTCTTCTAACATAAAAGTGATGCACTGGACCACAGCAGGTCCTCAGCGCGGCTGGAACTTAGAGGCAATTTTGAGTGAAGAGGGAAAGTTCAAAACCCATACTCATCACGAAGTGTCCTGGGCAATGAGCATCCCGGACTCAGATAAGCGGTTAATTCATCATATAACGGCACACAACGTGCATTCGCGCTCATTTCGGCGGACGTAACCAAAGAACAGAGGAAACCGCGCACTGCCTCAGCAGTTAATGTTTATAATTTGCAGAGCCATGTGTTGTTGAAATTGTGTTATAGTAAATGTGCTCATGTTACTGACGCTTAAAGATAGATCACTATCGGGAAGCAAGGGTTATTGCGAGCCGCGCGTCTGGGCATAACTTATTTTCTGGAGATAAGTCATGCCTGATTACGTACATTTTCTTACGTTTGGCCTGGTTGCGTTAGGAATGGTATTAACTCCCGGCCCAAACATGATCTATTTAATTTCTCGCTCCATTTGCCAGGGGAAACGTGCCGGGCTTATTTCCCTGAGTGGAATTGCGCTTGGCTTTGTATTTTATATGCTTTGCGCCGCACTGGGCATAACGGCATTTGTGCTTGCTATTCCTTATGCCTACGATTTACTTCGTTTTGGCGGCGCCGCTTACCTTCTTTATCTCGCCTGGTATGCTTTAAAGCCCGGTGGAAAATCCGCTTTTTGTGTTAAAGATTTGCCGATTGATACCCCTACCAAACTGTTCATGATGGGCTTCATTACTAACGTCGCTAATCCTAAAATCGCCATCATGTATTTGTCATTGCTTCCGCAATTTATTCAACCGGGTCACGGCAGCCTTCTTGGTCAATCACTGGCGCTTGGATGTATCCAGATAGCTGTAAGCCTGATGGTAAATGGCATGATTGTCATGGTGGCAGGTTCAATAGCTGGTTTCCTTTCAGGTCGTCCTACATGGATAAAAATACAACGTTGGTTAATGGGTACTGTACTGGCAGGGTTAGCCCTTAAGATTGCTTTCGAGGCAAAGAGATAGTGACAGCCCCCCACTGAAGAACGCACCACTCAATCATGAATGTCCTCATATCACCCATGAGGACATCCACCTAAACTGACCTGTTCCCCGTAGATCCATTCAGACTGTTATTAGCAACATCCGCTTCTGGCACAAAACGGACTGTCATTGTCACGCATTTTGTCAGCGGTCAGTTAATCCAGTCTCCCGGCGTGAGGCCAGGCAACTGCTCAAACGCTCTAATGTTGTCGTTACCAGCACGATGCCGGTGCCAATGGTATGCCCGGCGATAGCAGGGCCATTCAGGCCAATCGGCGTCCGGCGTAGGTATAACATATTTAACAAACTCGTGGTGATGTGGTTTGTCAGGTGCAGAATAGTAATGGGTACAGTTACAGGACAATTAGATCGAAGCCACTAAATCCCACAAACAGCCTTATAACAAGCTGCACGCCAAGCAAGGAATTCGAGCAACTCTATCACTGGCCGCTGGGTAGACGTCTAGCGATCACCCGAATCTTATCGATATTGGGCTGTAAGGCATTCAGTAAGAGTGCCGGGTGGCGCTGCGCTTATCTGACCTGGAAACCCATAGGCCTGATAAGCGCAGCGCCATCAGGCGTTTTCACGGAATGCTACACCTCCAGTCCGGCGCGGAACTGGCCCCACTTCAGCACCGATTTCACCCCAATTGACAGGAACGGCTCCGGCGGGATTCTGTTCGGGCCCGGCGAGGCCACGAGGAAATCGATCAGCTCGTTGTGCTCCCCGGCGATCATATCCGCCAGCAGTTTGCCGGTGGCGGTGCCGCGGGTGATCCCCAGACCGTTACAGCACAGCGCGCCATAGACGTTTGGTGCCAGCTGACCAAAGAAGCCTTCGTGGTTGTCCGACAGGCAGATGGCCCCGCTCCAGGAGTATTCGAAATCGACCTTGCTGAGCATCGGGAAGCGGCGCTCGAACGATTTGCGATGGGTCTCGATATTGTGCTTTAGCTGTTTTTCACGCGGACGACCGTCAGGATGGAAGCTAAAGCTGTTGCGCATCAGGATGCGGTTATCGACCGTGCGGCGCACGGTGCTACCAAACGGATGCGCCGGAATAACCCCCCATACCGGCTTGCCGCCGAGCTGCGCCTGCTCGTCGGCGGTCAGGGGACGGGTCAGGCTGCCATAAAGGAAGGTCGGCAGCAGGCGACCGCGTAGGAAGCCAAAGTGAGATGCAAAGGCGTTATTCGCCAGGATCAGCGTATCGGCGGTGATGCTCCCCTGATCATGCACTAGCGTCACTTTGTCGCCATAGTCGATAGCGGTAATGGGCGTGTTTTCATACAGGGTCACGTTAGATGGCAGGCTGTCCGCCAGCCCTTTCACCAGCGCCGAGGGCTGGAGCAGAATGGTGCCCGGAATATAAAGCGCCTGCTGGTAGTAAGAGGTGCCGATATGATCCGGCAAATCCTTCCCTGAGATCATCTCCGCGTGACGGTCAATTTTCTCCAGCCCGCTGCGGTAGGCCTCCAGGATGGCGATCCCCTTCTCCCCTACCGCGGCCTGGTATTTACCGGAATCGGTCATCTGGCACTCGATACCGTGCTGCTTCACGATCTCACGCAGATAGTTCTGCCCGAGAGTATTAAGCTTGAGGATCAGATTGGCGGTTGTCACGTCGCCAATATAGTCCTTCGCCCCGATATCGTGCGGGACATCAATGGAAAAACCGGCGTTGCGCCCGGAGGAGCCGTAACCCACATCCTGCGCCTCAATCAGCACCACTTCATCATCCGGGAAGTTCAGCGCCAGCTGACGAGCTGCCGCCAGCCCGGTTAATCCGGCCCCGACTATCGCCCAGCGGGCATGCTTTTGCCCGACATGGGCAGGACGCGGGGTTCGCGGTTGACTGGTGTGATACCAACCCGGCAGGGCGTCGTCAGCAGGCAGAGAAGTGATTTTTTGCACGTTGGTTACTCCGGTAGGCTCTGATTATGTTCTCGTCACGTCACCGCAGGATCCGGCAACTAAGTGGGATCAATGTTAGCCATCCTGATTAAATGAATATGTGATGTATATCTAATGTATACATGAGGTATAAAAATAGTTACGTAGATGATAAAAAAGACGTGCAAAAGTCGGCGCAGCGGGGCGTCAGAAGATATAAAAGAACGGGAGAAGAGGGCCTGTCAGCGGGCGCAGGCAGGCCTTAGATTGAGGCGATCAGGTGTTATCGCCCTCCGGGAATGGCGCGAAATTATCAGCCTTCAGCCCCTGCGGCGCGATGAAGATTTCCATGTTCTCCCGCGACAGCTCCCAGTGCTCAAACACCAGATCCACCACCGCCTGTTCGTCACGCGCCTCAATGGCAACGATAAAGGCGTCGTGATGATCCGCAGCCAGCTGTAAACGGCGCTCCATATCCTCGTTTTGCGGCCGGAAGAAGGTACGCCCGATACGACAGTGGTCGATCAGCAAACGTCCCAGACTCGGCTGCAGATAGGGGTTGGCCGCCATCTCGCCCATGATCTCGTGAAAACGGTTGTTCTCCAGCGCCAGCGCCTCGGCATCGCGGGTTTGTACCGCCTTGCGAAAACGTTTCTGCGTCTCTTTCAGCGATTTTAACTGCGCCGGTTTGTAGTGCTGCACGGCGAGGCGTCCGGTGGCGGCGTAGATCATCGGTGCCACCAGGAAGAAATTGCGCAGCGTCGAGTGGCTCATCGGGATCACCCGCACGCCGCGTTTTTCAACAATTTCGAGATAACCTTCCCCCGCCAGGCGCTGGAACACTTCGCGTACCGGCGTGCGGGAGAGGCCGTACTGTGCGGTCAGCGCGGCTTCATCCAACAGCTCGTCCGGATCCAGTTCCATGGTCAGAATATGGCGCTTGAGATCCTCATACAACGCTACCTTTCCCGTTCTCATTGACGCCTCCTGAAAGTCGACCTGTGATGCTTAACTATGATGTTGCTTAACCTACAGATAAAGATGCGCAACAGCAAAATTATCAGCCACGCCAGTCATGCTCTGCGCATTTCCCTGGCAGTCTGATAGATCAGCCTCAGGAGGGGCTCTGGATCCCGGTCCGGTGTATGACGCAGGATCTCCCCACGCAGCCAGGCAATTTCACTGCCGGCAACCTGGCGAAATGACCGCAGCTGCCCGGCATTTTTTAGCCACTTCATAATAAAGGCATTTTTCTGCCGGTTTGAGCCAATGCGTCCCTGCTTTCTCGACAGGCCAACCGCCACCAGAAGACAAAAATAGAAATGAATTCTCTCTTCCAGACCGTTAAAAACGGCTTCAGGCGTCATCTTCAGAGAGATCAATCCAGAGAGTCTTCAGTTCGGTGTACTGGTCGAGGGCGAAGACAGATTTATCTCGCCCGCCAAAGCCTGACTGCTTGTAGCCACCAAACGGCGTGGTGGCGTCACCTTCCCCAAAGCAATTCACCGTTACCGTACCGGCACGAATGGCGCGCGAGACGCGAATGGCCCGGTTCAGCCTGCTGGTGTAGACCGACGCGGCCAGACCGTATTCTGTATCGTTGGCCAGCGCAATGGCCTCGGCTTCGGTTTTAAAGGTGGTGACGCACAGCACCGGGCCGAAGATCTCCTCCCGGAACAGCGCGCTCTCCGGCGTCACGCCGTCGATAATGGTCGGCTGGACATAAACGCCCTGCTCAGTATCGCCGCCCTGTACCATCCGCAGCCCCTCCTGGCGGGCGGTGTCGAGATAGCCGCTCACCTTGCTGAAATGCTCCGTCGAGACCATTGCCCCCAGTCGGTTGTTGGGATTGAGCGGATTGCCCATCGGCCAGTCGCCGATCTGTTTTACCATCTCGGCCAGAAGCGCCTTTTTCACATTTTCCTGCACCAGCAGGCGCGAGGTGGCGGAACAGTTCTCGCCCATATTCCAGAATGCGCCGTTCAGCACGTAGCCAGCCACGGCCGCCAGATCCCCCGCATCGTCAAAGACGACAGCCGGGTTTTTACCGCCGCACTCCAGCACCACCTTCTTGAGGTTGGACTCTGCCGCATAGTGCAGGAAGCGCCGTCCGGTAGCGGTGGAGCCGGTAAAGCTCACCATGTCGATATCCCGGTGCAGGCCAATCGGCTCTCCGACGGCTTTGCCGGTGCCGGTGACGATATTCAGCACGCCCGCCGGGATGCCTGACTCAAAGGCCAACTCTGCGACGCGCAGCGCGGTGAGCGAGGTCTGCTCCGCCGGTTTGACGATGACCGAGCAGCCAGCCGCCAGCGCCGGGCCAATTTTCCAGGCCAGCATCAGCAGCGGGAAGTTCCACGGCAGGACGCAGCCCACTACACCAATCGGCTCGCGCACTACCAGCGCCATCGCACCGTTACCGACCGGGGCGGTGTGGTCATAAAGTTTATCGATGGCTTCCGCGTGCCACTTCAGCACGTGGATGGTTTCCGGCACGTCTACCGTTAGACATTCGCTCACCGGTTTGCCGCTGTCGAGGCTCTCCAGCACCGCCAGCTGGTCGATCTCCTGCTCCATCAGCGCCGCCAGTTTCAGCAGTACCGCCTTGCGTTCGCCCGGCGCCCGCTTGCTCCAGCTTCCGGCCTCGAAGGCGCTGCGCGCCCCCGCCACCGCCGCGTTGACGTCGGTGATGTCGCAGGCGGCGATGTGGCCGAGGGTCTCCCCGGTGGCCGGATTTGTTGTCGGCAGCGTTTTGCCGGATTGCGCGGCCACGAAGCGTCCGTTGATAAAGGCCTGGCTCGACAGGGAGAGCTCCCGGGCGATGGCCGTTACGTCATCCAGGGTATGTAGCTGACTCATATCGCCTCCTTACAGCGCCGCAGCGACGTTGCGTTTCACATCGGCAATCACCGCTTTCAGCTGCGCTTTCTCTTCTTCATTCAGATCCTGCAGCGGCGCACGCACCGTGCCGGAGGTCAGACCGTTCAGCTCGCAGCCGTAACGGATCGACTGCACGAACTTGCCGCCGTCGAGGTAGTTCATCAGCGGCATCATCGCAGCCATGATCTTGCGGCCTTTAGCAAAGTCTTTCTCCACCACGCAGGCTTCATACAGCGCCACGTGCTCACGCGGGATAAAGTTGGAACCGGCACAGACCCAGCTTTGCGCGCCCCAGGCGAAGAACTCGAGAGCCTGATCGTCCCAGCCGCAGGAGAGCGCAATGTCCGGGAACTTGCAGGCCAGCAGGTGCAGATTGTTGAAATCGCCGGAGCTCTCTTTGATGGCGACCACGTTCGACGAGCGGCTCACTTCGCGGAAGTAGGTCTCGCCCATGGTGATGCCCATGCGGCCCGGGTAGTTGTAGAGCATGATCGGCAGCTGGGCGGCTTTATCCACGGTCAGCGCGTGATGGGCGTTTTCCTGCTCGGTCGGCAGGGCGTACGGCGGCGAGGTTACCAGGATGGCATCGGCTTTATGCTCACGGGCATGTTTGGCGTAGTCCACCGCATCTTCGGTACGGATTGCGCCGGTGCCGACAATCAGCGGCAGGCGGGTGCCAATCACTTGGCGGGCGTGTTCTACCAGCGCTTTACGCTCTTCCGGGCTCTGGGCGTAATATTCGCCCGTAGAGCCACCGATGATGATGCCGTGAACGCGGGCCTCGATCAGCGACTCCAGCACGTCGGAAAAGCGCGCAAAATCAATGCTGCCATCGGCTGCGTAAGGGGTAATTGCCGGGGTGTAGATACCTTCAAATGTCAACACGATAACCTCCAGGGAGAATTCACGACCATCACAGTCTGCTACGCAAGCCTGATGCACTGCGTTTGTTAAAAATTTGCACAGGGGGAGGTAAAAGGTCAATGAGTGAATATTTTTTGTATACAAGGAGAATACAAAGTAAATACGCACTAACAGAAGATTTTGACAAACGTGAAAAAATTAAATATTAAAAATCAACAAAATAAATGCATTATTTTGTCGTAGTAATTTTCTATATGATTTCCGATAGCGATCACATTCCCAAATTATCCCCCGCTGATACGTATTTACAGTGTCTTTCCGGCAGCATAGTTTTAATGCTGCAGTTAACCAGAATTTAACAAAGTGGCACACCGGAAGCCCGGATTGTGACCAGAATGTAAACAGAGGTACAGGGTATGCCCCATAAGAAAGCGACACTCATCGGCCTGATCGCCATCCTGCTCTGGAGCGCGATTGTCGGCCTGATCAAAAGCGTGAGCGAAGGCTTTGGCCCGGTGGGCGGGGCGGCGTTGATCTATTCCTGTAGCGCGGTGCTGCTGCTGTTTACCATCGGCTTTCCGAAGATCCAAAAGTTCCCGCTGAGCTATCTCATCATCGGCAGCGTGCTGTTCGTTTGCTATGAGCTGTGCCTGTCGCTGTCGCTGGGCTTTACCCATACCGGACGTCAGGCGATTGAAGTGGGGATGGTGAATTATCTCTGGCCGAGCATGACCATTTTACTGGCGGTGATCGTTAACCGGCAGAAAACCAGTCCGTTAATTATTCCCGGGGTGATTTTAGCCATCGTCGGAATAGGCCGGGTATTAGGCGGCGACGGTGGATTTTCGCTGACGGAGATGATGAATAACGTTATGGATAATCCGTTAAGTTACGGGCTGGCATTCAGCGGGGCGGTGATCTGGGCTATTTATTGCGTGGTTACCCAACGTATCGCTCAGGGAAATAACGGTATCACCTTGTTCTTTATCTTAACGGCGCTGACGCTGTGGGTGAAATATCTCACCTCGCCCCAGCCGGGATTTACTCTGTCGTGGCACGCATGGATCAGCCTGATACTGGCGGCAATGGCGATGGGCTTTGGCTATGCCGCCTGGAACGTTGGGATCCTGCACGGCAACGTTACGGTGCTGGCGGCGGCGTCGTACTTCATTCCGATCATCTCAGCGGTGCTGGCTGCTTTTATGCTGGATTCGCACCTGACCCTGGCCTTCTGGGAGGGCACGGCGATGGTCAGCCTCGGATCGCTGATCTGCTGGTGGTCGACGCGCACGGTTGCCGTCAAACGATTATCTGACGAAGCGTCTTAAAAATAACAGACACAGTAACAACATAATAAATATAAATAACATCTTATCCGACCATCCTGCAGCGGAGGTGTATTTGCCATGATTTACGCGAAATAACGCACGCTCTTATTTAACGCTTAAACCTTCTTAGACCTATATTTATTCCGTAATCGTAATTAACGGGTATGGCTTCGCTCGGCCTGAATAAACATTCATCGCTAATACTGTTTATTCCTGCTTTCACCCATTAATTCAACGATAGCGGGGAAAGACAGGAGTTACCATGTCAAATACCGTTTCTGTTGAAGATGTACCACTCAACCGCTTTCATCGCCTGCTGACCGTGCGCTCCGGCGGCGGCTCCTTTGTCGATGGCTATGTGCTGAGCATTATCGGCATCGCCATGATGAAGGTCTCCCCGGCCCTGGGGCTGACCGCCTTCTGGGAAGGGCTGATTGCCGCCTCGGCGCTGATCGGCATCTTCTTTGGCGGCTTTATCGGCGGTACCCTCACCGACCGGCTGGGCAGAAAGATGCTCTATTTCGTCGGTCCGACGCTGTTTGTGGTCTGCTCCGTGGCGCAATACTGGGTGCAGAGCGGCGAGATGCTGTTTGCCCTGCGCTTTTTAAACGGCATGGCGGTAGGTATTGAGTACCCGGTGGCGACCGCCTTCTTGGTAGAGTTTCTGCCGAAGAAAAACCGCGGGCCGTGCCTGGCGACCCTCACCATCTTGTGGTTTGCCGGTGCCGCTGCGGCCTATATGAGCGGCGAAGCGCTGCTACACTTTGGCGGCCCGGATGCGTGGCGTCTGACCCTGGCGAGCACCGCGATAATTGGTGCGCTGCTGTTCCTGGTGCGTCTTGGCACCCCGGAATCCCCGCGCTGGCTGATCAGCAAAGGCCGTCATGCCGAAGCCGAAGCGATCATTCGCCGGGTGTATGGCCCTGACTTTGGCCTGGGCAACCTGCCAGAGCAAGCAGAAAGCAAAAACCTCTCCTTCTACAACCTGCTGCACTCGGGTTACGGCAAACGCATGGCGTTCGTGAGCATCTTCTGGACCTGCTCAGTGATCCCGGTGTTTGCGGTGTATGCCTTTGCGCCGAAAGTGCTGGATGCCCTGCACCTGAGCGGTAGGTGGGCCTCCTACGGTTCGGTTGCCATCACGTTGTTGTTCGTGGTCGGCTGCATTATCGCCACCCGGCTGGTGAACACCCTGGGCCGCCGCAAGCTGCTGCTGCAAAGCTTTCTCTGGTCAGGACTGGCGCTGCTGCTGCTGGGCCTGCTGCGTGACGGTCCGTCAATGATCATTTTGCTGATGTTTGGTGCATACGCGCTGTTCATCGGCGGGGCTCAGGTGCTGCAGTTGGTCTATCCGAACGAGATCTTCCCGACGGAAATCCGTGCCGGTGCGGTTGGCGTGGGGACCTCGCTGTCGCGCATTGGCGCCGCGGTCGGGACCTGGCTGGTGCCCGCCTCGCTGCAGAGCCTGGGGATCGGCACCACCATGTATATCGCCGCGGCGATCACCTTTGTGGGCTTAGCCGTCTCCTGGTGGCTGGCACCGGAAACCAACGCCCGCAGCCTGGCCGATGCGGCTTCGCTGGATGACACCTCGTCACAGAAAGCGAGTGCGCCAAGGCCGATGGTAAAGCGTCATATGCTGTAGAGAGCTGTTTTGCCGGGTGGCGATGCGCTTACCCGGCCTAAAAAAATGGGCCTGCACTTTTGCCGTGTGGCCCTTTACTCTTTCACCAGTTTCTCCACTTCCCTGCGTCGCTTTCTGAACGAGTTGGGGGTTTCTCCGTACTGTTTACGGAACCAGGCGATCAGGTGCGAGGCATCCGCAAAACCGGTGGCAGTGGCAATGGCGTTAATGCTGTTGCTGGAGTCGACCATCAGTTTGCGAGCCTGCTCAAGGCGCATCCGCCGCCAGTAAACCGCCGCCGAGTGGCCGGTACACCGGGTAAAGATCAGATTAAGCTGGCGGAAGGTCACTCCGGCAAACTCTGCCACCTCCGCCAGCGGCACTGGCGAATCGAGATGGTGCTTCATAAACTCAATAACCCTGGTGACCAGCGGATTCTCGTAGACGTCGGGTTCGCTGAGCGACGCTTTATGCTTCGTTTTCGGCGTGGGCATCTCATCCACCAGCAGATATTTCAGCACCTTTTGCGAGCGCACCAGCCCGCAGTGCTGGCGGATCAGATCCGCCGCCAGGTCAATCGCCGTCCCGCCTGGACAGGAGATAATCCCGCCGTCCTTGATGTAGGTTTTATCGATCACCGGAATGGCCTTCGGGAAACGCAGCCGGAACTCGTCCCGGGTGGTGAAGTGGATCGCGCAGTGGCGACCGTCCAGCAGCCCGGCCTTACCGGCGACAAAGGCCCCGCTGCACAGGGTAATGATCGGGATATTACAGGCATGCAAGTTCCGCAGGGCCTGCAACAGCCACTCCGGTGAATGCCGGGTCTCTTCCAGCAGCCCGCCCGCGACCACAAAGTAATCCCACTCTTTCGAGAAATCGAGCTTTGCGGTGGGCGACACCGGCAGGCCGCAACTGGCGGTAATGGGCTGATCATCGCATGTCATCCACTCCCAGCGGCAGAAGATTTGCCGGCTGGGAAAGGACTCGTCCGCCGCAAAGCGCAGGGACTCCACCAGCCCCGCCACCGAGGCCAGCGTAAAGTGCTTCATCAGCAGAAAGCCGATAGTCAGATCGGGCTTCGGTTCACGGTCAGGCAATTTCGTTGGAGGCATAGTCATCAGGCTCCTGCAATCCCCCCAGCTTGCTCAGCAGACGCTTCAGGTCAGCGATATCCTGGGTATTCAGACCAGCGGTAATCATCTTCTCGGCGGTTTTGGCCTGCTCAATCATCCGGGCAAGCATCAACTCGCCCTCTGCAGTCATAGAGACCAGCTTGCGGCGGCGGTTGGCGGGGTCGGTCTCTACCGTCAGTAACCCGCTTTTGGTCATCCGGTAGATCACGTAAGTACCGGTGGCTTTATCAAATCCGGCGCGGCTTCCCAGCGTTTGCTGGTTGCAGGTTGTTTCTTCAGCCAGCACTACCAGTATGGCGTACTGCACGGCAGATAACCCGGTATTGACGCACTGGCTCCAGCAGGTGGTGGAATGCTGCCCTGCACGGCGCATCAGGTGCATTAATGAACAATCGCCGTGCGGCCACAGGGGCGCGGCAAGGATTAAGTCGCGATTTTCTGCCATCGACGTTCTTGACTCCTGAAAACGGCAAACATATAGTTTGAGTAAAAACAGTTTTAACTCAAACTATACATGAAAGCATACATTCAGAGAACCCGTATGAAGCTTGTTGTAGGCATGACTGGCGCTACTGGCGCTGCAATTGGCGTTCGTTTACTGGCCGCGCTGAAGGATCTGGAGGTCGAAACACATCTGATCGTCTCCAAATGGGCGCACGCCACCATTCAACTGGAAACGCCCTACAAGTGTACAGGAGGTTATTGCGCTCGCCTCGAAGACTTACAGTGAGCACGATCAGGCGGCGGCCAGCTCCAGCGGCTCCTTTCGCGTTGACGGCATGATTGTAGTGCCGTGCAGCATGAAAACCCTCGCCGCCATCCGCTGCGGCTACGCCGATGGCCTCATTGCCCGCGCTGCCGACGTGACCCTGAAAGAGCAGCACAAGCTGGTGCAGGTGCCGCGTGAATCGCCACTCAACGCCATCCACCTGGAGAACATGCTCGCCCTTACCCGCGCCGGGGCCATGATGCTGCCTCCGATGCCTGCCTTCTATAACAACCCCACAAGCACTGACAACATCATCAACCACTTTGTGTCGCGCATTCTGGATCAGTTCGGCATGGATAACGCTTTAACAAAACGCTGGGGTGAACCTCACTCCACTCCTACGGCTTAAGGAGAGCCTGATGAACTATTACGGTGATTTACGCAGTTATATCGATGCCCTCGACGCCATGGGTGACATCATGCACGTGACCCGCGAAGTGGACGGTGATTTTGAGCCAAGCGCCATTACCCGCCGCAGCTATGAGATCCAGTCCCCTGCCCCGCTGTTCCATAAGGTGGCAGGCGTAGCCCCCGGTTTCCGTCTGTTCGGTGCCCCGGCCAGCCTCTCCTTCCGTCAGGAGATACCTTATGCCCGCGTGGCGATGTCCCTCGGCCTGGCTCCGGCGTCCACCGGGCCGCAGATCGTCGAAGCATTGTCGGCGGCGCGTCATAAGCCCGGCATTCCCCCGGTACGGGTGGCTTCTACGGATGCCCTGTGTCATCAGAACATCCTGCGCGGTGAAGAGGCGAACCTCGATCGCTTCCCGATCCCCTTTGCCCACGACAAGGATGGCGGTCGCTATGCCAACACCTGGGGCACGCTGATCGTCAAAACGCCGGACGGAAAATGGGTGAACTGGTCCATCGCCCGCGTGATGAAGGTAGACGGCAAACGGATGGTGGGGCTGATTGTCCCGAGCCAGCATATCGGCCAGATCTGGACTGAGTGGGTTAAGCTCGGCCAGCCGATGCCTTACGCCCTGGTGCAGGGCCCGGCTCCGGCGATCTCCTGCGTTTCCGGCATTCCGATCCCGGCCCACGCTGACGAGGCGGATTACATCGGCACCCTAGCGGGCGAGCCGGTGCCGGTGGTAAAGGCGGTCAGTATCGATCTGGACGTGCCTGCCACGGCAGAGATCGTGATTGAAGGCCATGTGTCCATCAATCGCGACTGTCAGGAAGGCCCGTACGGCGAGTACGGCGGCTATCTTGGCAATGGTTCTTCTGCCCAGCCGACCTTCCACGTCGAGACCATTACCCACCGGGACGATCCGATCTGGCCGATGTCGATCACTGGCCGCCCGACCGATGAGTCGCATACCCTGTGGGCGATGGGGTTGGCCGCCGATGCTTTGACGTATCTGCGCGACGCGAAGCTGCCGATTGTCACCGCCTGGATCCCGGAAGACTCGACCGTCCACTGGTTGCTTGTGGTAGTGCCGCAGAACTGGCGCGAGCTCATACCGGGCGTTACCAGCGAAGCCCTAGCCCAGCGCATAGGCGAGGTGTTGTTTAAGACCGACGCGATGGTGTTTATTCCGAAGGTCTACGTGGTGGATGATGATTTTGATCCGACCAACCTTCGCGAAGTGGTGTGGGTCCTCTCAACCCGCGTCCACCCGGTTGGCCGCCGCGTGGTGTTTGACGATCAGCGCGTGATCCGCCTGCCGCAGTGCTATGAAGAGGAGGAGTATGTGGCAGGTCTTGGGGCAAAAGTGGTGTTTGATACGCTGCAGACCACCCGTCATCTGCATGCGTCCTTTGAGCAGGGGTATCCGAAAGCGGTGCGCCAGCGGGTGCTGGATAACTGGCCGTCAGAGCTGTAAGTCTCTTATGCCTGCCTGTTTAAACAGACAGGTATTTCTGGATTCCTCCTGCCCACTTATCAAATCGCCTCATAACAGCATTCTCGATTTAAGAGTACCGGCACGCTAGCAAGGAAAATGGAATATCCGAATTTATGGGTAAGTGAACGAGGTGTGAAGGGCAGTAATTAGTGAATAGCGGGCGTCATACCTGATAGACAACAATAGGCCAGATAACCAGACTCTACCTGATGGGAACAGAGCCTGTGCGGACGACAGATACATAACAGTACATCTGAGATAACCGGTAACCCGGTAAAGGCAGGACGTTATCCTGCTTTTGTCGGGCTGGACAGGCCCGGCGCCAATCTGCTGCAGAACACGCACTGGTAGTCAAAGAACTCAATCACGGCGACCTTCGCACCGGCCGGGACGGTCACCGGCGTGTCAGCGTCCCTGAGCAGTGCCGCCTGGTTATCCATGACTTACAGGCTCATGGCCAGCTGCTCACGCGCATGCTGTTGTTGCTGCAGCTTCTGGCTGACCTGCACCAGAACGTCCGGGTGCGCCAGCAGATATTCAGCGGCTATTTCCCGAGCCGGGCCTCCAGCTCTGGCGTGAATGCCGGCGCAGGTGCTGCATGGAGTGAGGTGAAAACTGATAATATGATTGTTGTAACTAATTATAGTGTTACCTGTCTGGCGTTCATGAGTGCTCTCCTGATTAACGTTCTTTCTGAATGCTACGTGGGGGGCGTGTTCCTGATGCTCTATCGCGCGTCCGCACTCAGGCATAACGCGCGGCAACGGCATGTCACGCTTGTGCTCAGCAAACCTGATCGTCTGTGCACGGGCAGCCTCTTCCGACAGGGCTGCGCCCTGGCTGACTTTCAGCATCCACGGTGAAGGCTTCTCGTCGCCGGTCTGCCACACCACACCAACCTAAGGAAGTTTACATCGGCAGACACGCTGGAGAGAGTATTTTAGCGTTTGCGGGATAAACTCACAGGCCAGGAGCTTGACACGATGAGGAGTGGCTCAGACCACCGGCGGGCGGAACTGACGCACCAGCGTCTATGGGACAAGGTACCGTCCGGTGCATGGAAAAATACTGATTAACAGGAAACATCTCTGATATAATCATACGGATAGTTCAGATATTCCTGAATATTAACAGGACATTCGAAGCGGTAAATACCCCCTCCTTTTCTCTCTGATTTCAGGGCAATTTATCGTATAGTTTTATTAACACCTTCCACAACCCAGCCAGCATCATGATTATTATCCCCTCAGAGAACATATCTTAAAGCAATGAATTTATTAAATTAACAAAAACACTGAAACTGAAACTGAAACTGAAACTGAAATTATATTAATTTACGGAAATTTCTCAAAAGAAAAATACCGGCATTACCGGCTTTTATAATTAATATGCAGACAGCATTTCCGGTTTTAAATTTAACTCATGGGGCTCAGCACCCTGCACCTGACAAGAGGAGGAATATATTGGTGTCAATTTCTGATGAAGATAAAAAAGGCTACAGTGCCATTGGCGAAGCCGTAATCAGTCATATCTTCAGTGAGGAAGAGATCACCCGTGAATCTCTGATATATATGCTCGGATGCCTGGCTGAGAAGGAAGCCGATGAAGAACATCTGGTCAGCCTGTGGCAGGCCCGCGGAATACTGCAGTCGATACACCCGCCCGCCCCGGTTCGTCCGGGCAATGTCGTCAGTATTGGCAATGCCCGTCAGACAGAGGGGCACGCCCGGACCAGCGCTAATCAGGAAGATAACAGTGATAAGGTGAAGGAAAATTATCCTGATAAGGCCAGTGATGGCTGAGTGGCGCACCGAAAACACTGATGCGTCTATTAAAGGCACAGGAACGTGCCCTGTTCAGTCAGGACTTGCTCTCTGGCTATCAACATACATTTTCTCTACACTGTCTCAGCGTCTCGTTAATTTTGACTGCGGGGGAAGGATGCTCAAATGGCTCAGAATAAAATCAATGCTCTGTCTGTAGGTGAGTGTCCTTCAGAAATATTTCGTGTACAACAGGAGTGCCTTCTGGGGCAGGTTGTCACGGATATGTTACGAGCCGGACAGACGGTAACCCGCTATACGCTGAGTCTGCAGCTGGCACTGCTTATGGAGTGTGGTCCTGATACAGGTGATACAGTGGTGTACGGGACGCTTCTCCGGATGCTGCTGCAGTCGGACTCTTCACTCTGAAGCCTCACTGTGCAGCACCTGCCGCAGGAGTCTTTTTGGGCGCCGGAATAAACGGGAGCCGGTGTTGCGGTAATGCAGTCCCGGGAAGTGCCGTTTCTGGCCTCATCGTCGGCAATACGCCGGTCACAGAAGCCTCACTTACGCGGCAACTCAGTATTATGCCAGACGGGGAGCCCCGTATTCACCGACGCGCGGCCATGATGTCTGCCCTCACTTATGTCAAGGGCGGTCTGTCTGCGCTGATATTTTTCAACCCGGAATATACCAGCAGGGACCCTCCGTCACCCGGAGCAGATGTAGCCGGATAACCAGAAAAGGAGCCTGTGTGGATGAATGCGTGGAAGAACACGCTGACGGGAATGTTCATGACCTTCCCGATATGGCGAAGCAAATTATTGGTGCAGCGGCAGTGAATCTGCTGAAGCAGGGGCGGCGGGCGAGCCCGCAGTCGCTGTATACACTGGTACTGCTGTGGGAAAAACAGGCCCGCAACAACCAGGACAGAGCGGCCTGCCGTCAGGCATTAAGACTGTTGTCACGAAAACTGATCTGATCCATGATAATCACAGATGAGAAACATTCTGGCTCACCACCGGCCTCATGCTGTACGGACCGGAACCATGATGAAGGAGGAACCTGGCATGAACCATGACAGAAATGAGGCTCTTGCTGGCGAGCTTATTGGTCAGGCTGTGATAGCGTTGCTGAACAGCGGTGAGGATATATCCTTTACCACCTTACTGCATGAACTGGCGGCTATGAAAAGTCAGGCCAGCAGCGAGGCTGTGCGAAACGCCCTCGACACCGCGTCATCAGACGTCAGGGCCAGAATGAATGAAGGAAAACAGGAGAGTGACGCAGGTGAACACTATTTTCAGACACGGGACTCATCCGAAGATGACGCACTGCACTGAAAAAAACCTCCGGTTTCCCGGAGGTAATGGCAAACAACTCAGGAAATCAGACTGAAAAACTAAAGGTCATCAGGTGTGCGGTGGACAATCATCTCAAGGGCGTTACGCAGAATATCATTCCGGATGACATCCGTTTCTGTTTCCAGCTGCGCAACCAGCGCCAGAATGAGGTCCTTGTTGGTGACCACCGTTTTTGCACTCTGGAGGGCAAAGGTTATCTCACTGATAACCTGCTGCTCTGCATCAAATGCATGCAGATTACCGTGCAGAGCGTCTTGTGATATGGCTGTCATTGTGTTCATTGGTTAACTCTCAGAAGAGCCTTACCCGTTACCGGGCCCGGCAACCACATATGCAGGCAGGTTGTACAACTTTCATAAAATAGTTCCGGAACGGCAAACATGCAATGAACCTCGCAAAATATTTTCATCCGTAATTATTAATCCCGTTAGTAATGCTGTCATGCCTGCTCCCTGGAGAAAAATCAAAATCCTGTTTTGCCGGGCCGGGCGCGTCAGTGCTGTGCTTTCTCGATCGCCGCCAGAATCTGCTCCGGTGACGCCAGCCCGGCAAACACAGTGATGGTGTCAGGTGAGGCCTTCTCCACCGGCATCACAATCAGGCCTGGCGTACCCGTGAGCCCCAGCGCCTGCGCGAGCGCATCGTTTTTTTCCAGGACAGGGGCATGGTCCACGACGTTCAGCGTATCCACGCCGGCGGCGTGAGCTGCCGCCTTAATATCCTCTCTCGTCAGGTCACCCTCGATGTGCCCCGTGTGATATATCCCGTTGTGGTAGGTCAGGTACCCAGCTGCGCCTTTCGCTTTCCAGACCCCGATACCGTACTGCGCCGCCAGGGACGACGTCTCCCACTTCGGTGCAAATATCGGCCATTCCTTGAAGATGTAACGTACGTCAGGGCGGGCTTTCATCACCTGCTCCATCCCCGGCGCCAGTCTGCTGCAGAACACACACTGATAGTCGAAGAACTCAATCACGGCGACTTTCGCACCGGCCGGGCCGGTCACCGGCGTGTCAGCATCCCTGAGCAGTGCCGCCTGGTTATCCATGACTTTCAGGCTCATGGCCAGCTGTTCACGCGCATGCTGTTGTTGCTGCAGCTTCTGGCTGACCTGCACCAGGACTTCCGGGTGTGCCAGCAGATAATTAGCGGCTATTTCCCCGATGCGGGCTTCCTGCTCTGGCGTGAAGGCCGGTGCAGGTGCTGCATGGAGTGGGGTGAAAACAGATAATATGATTGTTGTAACTAATGATGCTGTTGCCTTTCTTACGTTCACGTGTGCTCTCCTGATTAACGTTCTTTCTGAATGGTGCGTGGCGGGGCGTGCTCCTGATGCTCTGTCTCACGTCCGCGCTCAGGCATTTCGCGTGGCAGCGGCATGTCACGCTGCTGCTCAGCAAGATCCCGGGCCACCTGCCCGGCAACGGCACGCTCGCCGGTTGCTTTATCCTGCGACAGTGCCGGCAGCGGGCCGGTACGCGCTTTATCCGCCTGATGTTCGCGCTCCTCGCCGGCAACGCGCGCAATGTCCTTCCCGTCAGGTGCGGGCTGGCGCTCCTGTGTGGCGTCGTCTTTCATACTGAGACGAATATCCGCGACACTTTCTTCTTCAGGCAGCACAATACGGCTCTGGTACTCTTCATACGCCTGCATCTCCTGCTGACGCTGTGCCTCTGCAATCGCATATTCATCGCGTCCCCGCAGTTCCTGTATGGCCTGCTCAATGGCACGGGCAGGAACAGGTTCATCGTCACGCGCGGGGGCGGTTGCCGGCACCGTCACGGCCTCTGACTCAGCAAGCCTGATCGTCTGTGCACGGGCAGCCTCTTCTGACAGGGCTGCGCCCTGGCTGACTTTCAGCATCCACGGTGAAGGCTTCTCGTCGCCGGTCTGCCACACCACGCCGTCCCCGGGGTGTTCCCTGACCGCTTTAAACGCCTCGTCGGCCGTGCGTACCACATGGGTGTTCCCGCTGCGGCTGCGCTGCATGACTGCCCCGGTCGCGCCCTGGGTGGCCACCATACGCACGTCACCCCGCATCAGGCGACCGGTGTCACTGGCTACCAGCGAGACGAGCGCCAGTCCGGCGCTGCGACCGTTGTTGTCATACAGGGGCAGCGCCAGGGACGGGTCCGGGAAACGCCGGGTGGCCGGGAGCACTCTTGCGGTGAGGTTATGCTCTCCCATCGCCTCATGCCGCGACCACGCGCGCCCTATCGCGGTTTTTCCGACAGGCTGTCCCATCGCCCAGATGACCTTCGCCTGTTTGCGCTCTGTCTGCGGGCTGAGGGCATCGTGCGCCGTCTTCAGATCGTACTCGGTTCGCTTGATGCTTTTGACCCACTTTTCCGTCCCGTCCGTGTAGACCTGCACATGCTGTTTTGCACGCGATAACGAAATGTAAAAGGCACGTTTGTGGGCCATCGCCTGGCGGCTTCCCTCCGTCCCTTCCAGGGCCAGTACCGCCCCCTCACTGGCACCCTGTGCCCCATAGCCTGTGATGGCCCAGGCATAATCCAGATGCTGTTCGGCCCTGACCTGCGAGGGATTAATGGTTTTTTTCCCGTCCGCGCCCTGCAGCACGATGTCCCCGCTGTCGGTCACCTTCTCAACGGTAAATTTCTGGTTGGCAGCCTGACCCCGGTTACGGTCGGTGACGGTGAAGCGCACCACGGCACCCGCTGCGAGTATTTTTTCGCTGCGTTTAAACAGCTCCACGTCGCCGGTGAGCAGCTCGCGGGGTGACACCATCGCGATCCGGTCATTCTCGTTCCGGACGGTAACAAGCGAGCCGTTATAATCGACGGCCACCACATCCTGATAGGTGTCGCCGCGCTTCAGCACCATCCCCGCCTCCCAGGCCGCCAGCTTGTTGAACTCATGCCGGGTATGCTTAATTTTTTCCAGCACCGGCACGCTGATTTTTTTCTGACCCAGCTCCTCACGCGCGTCCAGTGCGTCAAAAATCTCCCGGTTAATGGCCGCGCGATCGTCGTTCAGCTGGGCAATAATCAGCGTTTCGTCCCGTGCCTTCGGCGTGCGGCTGAGCCAGTCAGCCACCAGGTCACTGACCGGGTTGTCTGACTCCGCCAGTCCCTCAGCGGGGGGCTGCCAGTCCGGTTCCTGACGGGCAACGAGATCAGCAGGCTGATGCTTCAGCCGCTCAAGCGCGGCATCGATGCGGTTATCAATGACGTCATGCACCGCGTCACGCAGGTTGACTTCCTTCTGGCGGACAATCTGTTTCATGATGGCCACATCCATCGGGCTGCGCTCCTGAACCAGCCTGAACGGTGCCCCTGATTCCGGGGATTCAAACTGATCGATGTCGCCCATCGACACGCCCCGCCCCCCGCCGGCCTGAATGGCCAGATACGCGGCGGCAGTGTCCTGGTTGCCCAGCATCGAGGATTCATCAATAAGGAACACGCGGTTGCTGAAGTCGGGCTTTTCGCCGGCGGCCTTCATCTGGTCATACCCGACGAGGAAGGATTTGACCGTCTGCGCCTCGATCCCCACCGCACGCAGCTCCTTCACCGCCTGGTGCGTCGGTGCAAGGCCATGCAGTGCGGGACGAGCGGATGCCGGCAGCGTGTCGAGTGCGCTTTTCACCGCGCGCACCTGGGTGGTTTTCCCCACCCCGGCATACCCCTGTATACCGGTAAACTGATCCCGGCTGTTGAGGACCAGCTGCGCCGCCGCCTTCTGCCCCTGCGTCAGGCCGTCGGGCAGGGCATTATCCACCTGTTCCATCAGGGGCAACTGGGTGTCCTTGCCCGCGACAATGGCGCCGATGATGGTTTTCTCCATCTCCCAGGTCGCACGGGCAACCAGCAGGGGCTCTGTTTTGTTCGGGACGCGGATCAGATCGCCGTTTTTGATCATCGCACTGATTTCACGCGTCACTTCCGTCAGACCCGGATGAAACGCCGTCGCGGCCTCAGCCAGCTTCAGCTCGTTGAGGGTGACGGACTGCTGATCGGCAATGGCACGCCGGACCGCCAGCGCGGCGTCACTCAGCACACCGGCATGAAGTGTCCGGACGGCGCTGCTGATGTCGGCCTCACCGCTGAGTGTCGTCACAAGCTGCACCGGCGAGCTGTCGACACGCATTCGCTGCAGCCGTGCCTCCGCCCGGTCCTGGGTCTCGGCCGTAAATATCTCCGCGCGGCTCCCGGACTGCGCCAGGGAGTTCATGGTCCGGGCAGAGATATCCCGCGAATTGAGGGCGGCCAGTACCACGCCGGTGTCGTTGTCACGGTTGCCCGGCCCGGCCACGTAGCCGTGGGTCACATACAGCGGCCTGTCTGCCGGCAGCGTGACGGCCTTTCCGTCCCGCATGACCCCGATCCCCTCCGGGCTGATGCCGGTCACGATCAGCCTGTCTTTTGCCTTCAGGCCTGCACTGCGGTCGGCGGCCAGCGCAATCAGTTTGTCGCCGCCGGCAACGTGCAGCTGCTCGCTGTTGAAGAGTCGCCAGTCGGCGGTCAGGTTGCTGATTTTCTGTCTGACCAGTACCCCATCGCTGTCGATAAGCGACAGCATCCGGGTCTCCTCATGCACCCTGTCGATAATGAAGTGCCGGGCTTCACGCTCCGTGCGGTCCTCCAGTACCTGACCGGCACGGTAAGAGCCGGTCATCCGGCGGGTTTTGCTGTCCAGCCAGACCGGGGTGCGCGCCTCAATGGTGACACCGTCACGCTCAAGCTGCCCCGCGTTCTGCAGGGCATCGCGGATAAGGCCGGTCAGCTGCTTCTGCTCGCGCTGCCCAATCACCACTGCCGTCACCGGCTCCGTGCCGGGATTCAGCTCCGCAAAGCGGGTGGCCAGCGCACTGTACCGATCGCGCTTGTCAGCAATGCTGACCACCTCCGCCTCAAGACCCGGAGACGGCTCCGTGCGGCGGCTGCGCCTCACGCCGGCAGATTCCAGCACGGACATGGCATTCCCGTTCGCCTGACGCCCCGCGCTGTCGAGAAAGACCAGCTGGGCGTCTTTTTCCCGCGCCTCACCCAGCAGGATCAGCGTTTCCTTCAGCCCCAGACGCTCTGCCCCCTCAATAATGAGCGTGCTCTGTGGCCGCAGGCTCAGTTCTCCCTTCAGCAGCTGCTGGCGCCCGGTGATGTGTTCCCGCAGCACGTCTGATTTTGCCAGTGAAATGGCACGTTCAGCCGAGCTGGCCAGCACCTTTACTTCGCGGCCATGCGCGGCAGAGATGCCGGCCAGCTGCTCCGTCAGTTCACGGATACCTGCCACGCCCTTCGGGGCATTCATCAGCACCAGGGCGTCCTTCTCAACAGGCTCAAGGGCGGGCGGTGCGTATTGTGCCGGACGGGTAAAGCTGACGACGTGCGTTTCGCTGAGGTGCTCCTTTCCCAGCGCCTGAATGGAGAGCTCATCGAGCAGGTGATGGCGGGAGGTGAACACGCCTTTCTCCGCATCAAGCGGCACAATCAGCCCCTCCTTCAGCGCCTCATCCAGCGCCAGCTTGATTTCTTTCACGTCGGGTATTTTGTCGCTGAACTCGGTGGTGCTCAGCAGCAGTTCCCCCCAGGTAAACCGGGTTTTGCTGTCGCTCAGTTGCGAGACCGCCATGCGCACGGCATCCGTCACCTCCTGACGGACGTCGGGCTGCTGCGAATCGGCCGTTTTCACGCTCCCGCCCCGCCCTGCGCTCGCCGGTGCGTTGTCCCGCGCCGGAATACTGCGTGCCGGCACAGGCTCAGCCGGGTCACGCCCTTCTGCAGATCGGGCCGGTTGTTCCGCGTCGCGCTGCCCGTTACTGCGTGTCGCCTGCTCATCACGGGCAGGCCGTTCTGCCGGCGACGGCGCTTTCGTTGCGTCCGGTTGCGTGGTGTCACGAACGGGTTGCCGGTGTGCTGCAGGGATGGCCACCGCCCCGGCGTCCGGCGCATCGCGCGGCACCACGCTGTCCTGGTAGGCTTTCATATCCCAGCCCTTCTCTTTCATCTGGGTCTGCCAGCGCTCCATCAGGCGAAGACGGGAGGGATCAACTTTGGCTTTACGGGTGTTCTTGGCGGCGATATCGAGGCTTTTCAGCGTGGCCTCGGCACCGACGGCACCACGCACTTCCCGGCCGCGCGAGGAATACCCTTCCCGGACCTCTTCCGGCACGGCCTTAATTTCCCACATCCCGTGTGGCCCGACTTCCTCAATTTCATGCCCCAGGGTTTCCACGCGCTCACGCAGCGCGGTACGGTAAAGTTTTCCCAGCGTGACCTGCATTTTCATCACCGTCTCGATAAAGCCGGCGTTGTGGATGTAGTCCGTGGCCAGCGCCTTCCATTTGCCGTTCAGCTCCGTCATGTTGGCAACCAGCATGTGCGTGTGCAGTTGCGGATCGAGGTTACGGGACGTGTCGTGCGTGTAGAGCGCGGCCACCATTTTCCCGGTGGGGATGATGGAGGTTTTGCCGTCCACGGTTTCGCGCGCGGAGATCAGTTTTTCAACGTAGCCTGCCGCCACACGCACAGCGTACTGATGCGCTTCCAGCATGGCTTTATCCCCGCCCACCAGGGCGAGGATGGAGACACTTTTCGGTGCCGAGAAAGTCAGGTCATGGCCGGGGCGATGGGAGTGGATACCGTTGACCTCCTTACCGAGCCGGGAGCCGTCAGGCAGGCGGCCCTCGAGCACGGCCGTCAGTTGGTCGCTGCGCACCGGCCCCTCCAGCCCCAGCGCGCTGGCCCCCTCACCCAGCCATTCGCTCTCCAGCTGCCCGAGGAAATAGTAGTTGTCTTTATTGCTGTAGTAGCCTGCCGCATCACCGGCAGACACGATGGGGGCGGGTGACATCATCGTTCGGGTTCTCCGTCATAATCGCGTTCAGAATCGGCTTCATCAAAGCCGGGGTCTTCGGGGTGGCGGTTAACGAGGATATATTCCTCTTCGCGCTCCATCCGCTGGCGGGTATTCCCGTCTTCGTTGTGGTGTCCGGACGCGGTTCCGGGCTGGCCGGTGGTCTTCAGCTCCAGCCCGCCGTTTTCCAGCTGCGTGACCTGCATCCTGAGTTCCTGTGCCTCTCCGCCGCCTTCACTCTCATTACTCTCTGCAGCATCAGCATCGAGTGGCTTACGACGCATTCGGTTCAGCAGTTCTACCGGGGAGGCAGAAGCAGGCGTTTCGTGCAAAGGTGTTTTTGGCAATGGAGACGGCTTTATTGCTGTGGGGGCATCATTAACAGCCTCTGTCGCCGGGTTCTCCGGCGGTGTCTCTGCAGGAACCGAACGAAGATGGGCAACACCCGGACGCCGGGGCTGGTATGGTTCAGGACGTGTAACCTGTAGCGGAGCAGCGTTAACAGATTCTGCGGCCGGAGGCTGTACGGCGTCCTTGCGGGCTGGCTGGACCCGCTGTGATGGCGTGGCAGCAGGAGCCGGACTGACCGGCTGACCTGACGGCTGTGCCTGTGGTTGTGCCGCCGCTTTTTCCAGGTGCTCTTCCCCGGTCGGGAATACCAGGCCGGCCAGGGCCGCATCGCGCTCGTTCTCCCGAATGACCTTCTCCAGCTCGGGGCTGAGGGCGTCACGGATATTGCGCTCCTGCAATGCGGTGTTTATTTTTTTGATGTTGCGGTACTTCAGCGCCAGCTTCACCACCGGGTATTCGCCCGGGAGCCGCACATAAAACTTCAGGTTACGCAGCTGCATGACGTCTTCATAATCAACGATGGGCTGGCTGACCTTGTCCTTGCCCAGGGATATCCCGTCACGCACCTGATCGAGGCCGTAGGAGTTCTGCTCGCGCGCCTCGCGGCGTCGCTGATTCCCCAGCTCCTCCTCAACCATTTTCGCCACCTCTGCACTCGGTGAGCGGCCATACATGCGCGTGTTGAGCAGGTCAAAAATCGCTTTGGCCACCTCGCGGCCATACGAGTTGATAAGCTGCGGCATGTTCTGGATACCGATGACAAAACAGCCACCGAACTTGCGCCCTTCCGCCAGCGTCTCCTCAAACTGGGGGATGCGCTGAAGGCTTGGCGCTTCATCCATAATGAACCACACCCGGCGGTCGGCGTTCTCCCCCATGCTCTGCAGGTAGAGGGTGGCCATCGACATCCACATCGAAATCAGCGGGCGCACGCTTTTGCGGTGACGGGCCTGGGTGGAGATAAACAGCCAGCTGTCGCTGTACTGCTCGCTGGTCATCCAGTTACGGATAGTGAATGAAGGCCGCGTGCCGTCATCCAGCCCCTGGAGAAACCGCAGCGCCTTGGCGTAGTTGGTGACGACCGAGCGGATGGAAATGGCCGTTTTCTCGATTTTCTCTTCGACCAGGTTCGCCGCCGGCGTGTTGGCCAGATACTCGCGCAGGCTTTTCATGCTCAGTGACAGAAGCGTTTTGAGGAATTTCTCGATACTGCGCTCAGGATCTGCTGACATGCGGATGGCAAGGTCCGAGGCAATCGTCCGGGAACTGGAGACCCAGAACGGATCGGACTCACCTTCCACGGGGATGAGGCTGGTTGCAAAGTTTTCAAAGTCGATAACATCCACGCACTCTTCCCACAGCTGCCAGTTGGCGCAGCGCTCATCGTGCGGGTTGAGGATGAAATCCCTGTCCGGGTTGTAGTGGGTCTCAATGAAGGTACAGCCGGAATCGTAAATGATGGCGCGATCGCCGCGCCGGCGGATGATATCCAGCAGCCAGCGGATTGCGGTGGACTTACCCACCCCGATGGTGCCGTGTATGAGGAAATTCATCACTTCGGCGTTTTTAACCAGGTGCAGGTCGCCTACACGCAAATCTGACAGCTCGCCATTTTTACGCAGCAGGGCATTGACTTCCGGTGCGAACTCGGTGAGTTTCATGCCGGAGAGGTATTCGTCCTCGCTCTCCTGTTTACCAATCCGCGCGATGTACCAGGCGACGCCGGCGAAGACCGCCATGCTGATCACACCCGCTATCGCTGCGGCGGTCTGCAGATGCCCCGCCAGCCTGTCACCCATGAACTGCATGTACGGGTCTTTCAGCATCTGCTGCAGGGTCATTCTGAGCGTCATGGTGGTACTGGTCGGCGCGTAGAAGTAATGGATCTCATAAAACTTCCCCTGACCGGCCGGCATCAGGTCGATGAAACTTTCGTTGACCCGTGCAAACCAGTACCAGCTGCCGTTATCCAGCATTTCCTGGGGCGTCAGCCAGAAGAACAGGCATGCCGTGATGGCACCAAACAACAGGAATACCCAGTAGCCGATCCAGTTGTTCACCTGCAGAAACATGCGCCAGCGGTAGGCGGTCATCTGCCCGCCCTGTGTGAGGTTTTTTCCTTTGAAGCTCATAGATTTTGTCCGGCCGTTATCGCATCACCGGTGTGGTGATGTGCGTTATCAGGGAAGAAAGGTTGAAACAGGTCTGATTAACCAGGTACTGCGGGGGAGGACCGCGCTATGCCAGCTGGCTCAGCTCAAACTCTGCCTGATGGCATCCGTCCTCCCAGTCCTGTTCGTTAATGCTCACCGCCGCAGAACGGACAGCGGTGGCCACATCGGTATAACCGGGTGAATGCCCCGCCCGGGATGCCAGACCATAGAAGGTGAATACGTAGCCAGCCCAGTACGCAATGTGGGTTTTGTCCTTCTCATCCGGAAGCGAACCAAACACGTTCAGACAGGAAGCCGCCATCAGCAGCGCGCTTTCAAGATGGATCAGGCTCTGTAGCCCGGACAGGTCAGGTTGTCGGTTTTCTGAAATCATGACGGGACATTCTCCGGCGTTGTCGGGCTATATCCTGCGGGACCCGGTCACAAGCGGTCGGGCGAGAAGCGTCAGCACATCACTGATGGTGCGGAGCGCAAGACTGGTCAGCAATGACGCCAGCAGACCGCCGGTAGTGAAAATAAGCAGCCAGCAAACCAGGTTCAGCTGGCTTGTCCATGCCCACTCGGGTTGCCATGTGCTGAGTGCCAGGGTGCGGGAGAACAGTGTGGAGTTTGCCATTATCCACTGCAGCACATCTGCGCCATAGTGGAGCATGAGCCACGTAGTCCATGCGGAAAGCATGAGGAGGAAAAAGCAGGCAGAAATAACGTTATTCAGGGCTGATTTATTCACGGGAGAATTCTCCAGGAGGTTGACGTTAAAACCCGCAGCGCTCGCCGCAATCCGGACACCGGCGCAGCCGTTTGTCCGGTGAGGAAGCGAAATATCCACTGTGGGTGAGAAAGGCACATACGCGCCGGGCTGAAAGACATGCAGAAAGGGGTTACGGCGATGAGACTGAACGATAATGCCAGTCTTCCTCCTGCTGTTTAAGTTCATACGTTGCGTCCCTGATGCCGGTCCGCCACGCCTGTTCATCCATTTCAGTGGCCAGATGTCTGACAGACAACGCCACATCCGCGCAGGCTTCAGAGTCCCACAAACTGGCGTCCAGGCCCTCCAGGGTCATAACGTACCCGGCCCACCACGGCGCAAGCGCCAGCCGCTCATACTCTTCAACGCTTCCGGACTGGCGGATAATGGCCAGGGCATGAACCAGATCGCTTTCCAGCGCAATCAGCGCCAGAAGGTCTTCTGAGCCACCCGGCCTGCGATACGGGATATATACCGACACTATTGCTCCTCATCATGTTGCGCCCTTCCGGATACAGCAATGCACCCGACAGCGCTGCGCGCGACAGGAAAGCGGAACCGGAAAGGCGTTGTTAACAGTGAAATCGGGCAGGAGGCCCGGAGAGGAAAGCGGTGTTACATAATGCCGGCGATGGACCTGGCCAGCTGCGCCTCGAGCACCGGTTTTGCCTCATCAAACTTGAGGTTAACCTTGTTGGCGTTTGATACCACACGGGTCTGGTATTTCGCCCGGTTGCCCTGCTCTGTGCTGCTCTGCAGCTTCACCCCGGATGAGCCCTGTTTCAGCGCCGCCACATTGTCTGTGGTCACGACAGCTTTACTGCGCTCGGAGATTTGCAGATCGGTCACCATCGTGTAGTTGACGTCCTCGACCAGCGCATCAGCCGCCATGCCGACAAGTCCTGCCGCCAGACCTGCGCCGAGTGTTGCGCCAGCGGAGCCGGTGTTATAACCCGTAATGCCTGCGCCCAGGGCAGCGCCCGTCACTGCTCCTTCGTAACCAGAACTGAGGAAGCCCTGTGACTGCCGTAAATCCATTTTGTCGGCCTTGAGCACGTTCGCCTGCACCCAGAAATACGCCGCGTCCGGAGAGGCTGATACCTGATACCCTTTTGCGGTGAGTTCTGAGGCAATTTTTGTCTGCAGCCCCGACATATCTTTGTCCGACGTATTTCGCACCTGAATATACACCGTTCTTTCAGAGGCAGGCTCAAGCCAGATGGTTTCACTCATTTGTGTTCTGACGTCCAGATTACGCTTTTTAACCGCTGTGCTCATGGCACCGCAGCCGCTAAGGGCAAAAACAGACAAAGCGAGACCGCAAACTGCAATTTTATTCAGTTTCATTTAAATACCTTATTATCTTTGATTGTTTGAGATAGAGAAAATCTAGGATTGTATTGAAGGGACTGAGAGTTGTTGTGGCAAATAAAAAGCCACCGGTCTTCGATGGCTTTTATTAGAAAATATTATATTTTCTTTGAAAGCTTAGTCAGTTTACTCATAAATGAGCCAACTCCATAGCGAGTAGCTTCCGCACTCACTATGCCTTGCATAATCAAAAAGGAAAACATGAATACAAAAGGAGAAGCAACCAGAAGGTCTGGTATCCAAATGCATATAACTGCCAAGCTCAAATTGCAGATGAAGAAAAAACGTCCAAGTTTAATTACTAGAGGCTTAAACCTATTAATAATAATGGATTTTTTTCGCACGCTTTGGCTCAGAGTGAGATAAGCCAGCATGGGCCCGTATAACATTGCACTTATAAATAATGCAAAAAAAATACTCATTCCACCGAATAAGAACGCGAAGCCATATTCATTGATAACGTTCACTTTGTTATCAAAATGATTAACATATGGCTCGAATTTAATTGCGACGAGAATAATTACTACTGCATAGCAAAGCGCACAACTTAAGGGCCACGCCATGCTGAGTTTTAACGCTTTCACAGGACGAACCAAAGGCCTGGAATCATCTTCTATATCCTGCATCAGCATACGAAGATCTTCATTTACATCACTTTGAGTAATTACCATAGCTAATCTCCATTACCAGCCTGCTTACGCATTTCTTCAAGCTTGGTTTTAACATCATCTGAATCAGCCTGCTGTGGAATAAATTTCTGACGTGCCTTTTCTCCTTCATAACCATCAGCAAATTTACTCTGCGCGTTGTATTCTTCTCCTTTTAATATATCACTGGATGCCTGAACAGTGGATTGTTTTTTGCCTATTTCCCCGGAAGATTTGTTGATATTTTGCTCGTTGGCAGATCTTTGTGCTGCCACGCGCTGCTGCATCTCTTCCTGTGGCGCAAAGCCCTGTCCTGCCTGCTCCTGAAGCCGTGACTGATTTTGCTGGAATGCTGTCTGCATATCCTCACCAGGCACCTTGCTGCCGCGTACCTGATGGCCTGAGCTTTCAAGATTGCCCCCTGTTTTCTGAGACGTTAACTGGCTGTGCCCCGTCTGCTGCTCAGTATTATGATGCTGTGTATTATTGCCGCCCCCACGTTGTATCTCATTGCTGCCTGACTCACTGAATCTGCCTGAATAATTGTTCGTAACCGGCTCTTCAGAACCATTCGCGCGTGCATGGCTCCCCGGAGTGGTAACACCTGACACACTGCGATGCTCAGTATTCCCGTAACCGCTGATTTCAGAACCTGCAGCTTGCGGCCCGGTTGTTAACGGAGCACTGCCACTTTCATTGCGATAGGTCTGGCTGCCACCCGTTTCGCTGCCTGCCTCATGATTACCACCGATTACAGAATGATTACCGCTTTCGCTGGCAAAGTGCTGATTGCCGGAGGATGCAGGGCTGTAGGTACCGCCTTCAGACTGTCCACCGTGCGAAGACATTGCGGCATTAAGCGGCTGCGGTTCTCCGGCAGTGCGGACGATGTGCTCACCGCTGAAGGCGGCGTGCTCATTGCCGCTCTGCAGATCGCTGCGCCCCTGCCCATAGTCGCCCATAATTTCAGGCTTGAGGCGTTCATTAACAAACTCCATCGCGGCCTCCCGCGCAGTCGGGGCGCTGGTCAGCATGGACTGCGCCTTGTCACCGTAGCGGTTGGAAGCCCAGTCCACGAATTCCTGCGTGTAGTTGGTATCAAGCGATGCACTCTCGTTCTGAGCAAGTGTGGCCATACGGCTGAACTCGTTGCTGTTTGTCGAACTGGTCGTGAACTGATGGTACTGGCTTTGCGCATCGTTAAGCGTGGCAGCAAGCTGCTGTACGTTACTGGTGCCGGCACTTTCGGAATGGCTCGCAGACTCGTTAACACGGCTGCTGGCCACCATATCCATGCCCTGTTTGAAGTCATTAACCATTTGCCCGTTCTTATCATGACGCATATCTGACGTATTGGAATTACTGTTCTGGGTTCCATGTGAACTACCTTTAGTACCTTTAACCTCAGCTCCAGCATGCCCTTCAACACTGACTCCCGTGGTCCATTTTCCAACCATACCGAGAGCCTGATCGCCACTGTTGACTTTCATACTTGCGCCTGCATTCACACTACCTTCAAGTGATTTCGACATAAGATCGTTATAGGCTTGCTGTGTGGAGATGTTGTTTGCCTTCGCATAGCTTTCTGCGGCTGACAACATCATATTCGCCCCGCGAGTGGCATTCACGGCCTGGCTGTTTTCACTGCCATTGCTGAGACTTTCCGTGCTGCCCGACTGCTTAGTCACCTGCTCCAGCTGTGACCAGCCACTGGTGACGCTGTGGTTGTAGCCATCGAGTGCCGTCTGCGCCTGCACCTGCGACATGCGCGCCTGCTCCTGGAAGCCGGAGCTGGCCAGCTGGCTGAGACGCATGTTCACCGGCAGGTTGGACATGGCACCGGAGCCATCTATGACATTCTGCCCACTGGAGGTCAGGGTATGGCTTGAGCCGTTATCGGCCTGCCAGGTCTGCTGTCCCAGACGCTGCACCATATTGGTGTCCATCTTGTTCTGGTTCAGGTTGTCCATCGACATATTATTGAACGACCAGTTGCCGTCTGCCGTGGTGGAGGCCACGCCGGCAGAGCCAAACGCCATCGAGCTCATCACGCTGCCTGCCAGCTGCGATCCCATTGCCGCCGCCCCTTTGGTCAGGAAAAACGAGAGCACCGGAATCGACATCGCGCAGTACCCGGCCAGGTTGGCGACATCGGAGTGCTGGAGCGCGACCGCATCCCGGTTGGACAGCACCAGGGGGGTTCCCCCTGTTTTTGTCTGCAGCCAGAATGTCGCGGCGTAGTTGAGGATGGCGAACATCACCGGCCACATCTGGAAGTACAGAAACCCGCCGATATACAGCTTCAGGGTGTTCAGCCCGAAGAGACTGTGGTTTGCCGCTGCCAGCGCGATGACCAGCGGGAACAGGCAGACCAGGATCAGCATCATGAGTGACTGCAGGAACGGTAACTGCCGCGTGGCCAGTGTGCTCCCTGCCGCCCAGCTGAGGCGCTGCTTCGTGGCCGCACTTTCGGTGGCCAGATTCAGCAGGTTCGCGGTGTCCGATGAGCGGGCCGCAAAGCCGCGGATACCCTGACGGATGGCAGAGTTGGTCACGTTGTTTTTCATGATCTGCGCCGCACTCATCCCGCCAGCGTAGAAGAAGCCGTAACTTTCATTCATCGCGTTGGCCAGCATCACCGACCCGTTCATCCGGTTTCCGAAGATGCGCTGCGTGAGCATGGAGAAGGTCGGGCTGGTCAGCTGACTGTCCTGGCCTGCGAGCGTCTGGATCTGCGACGCGGCCTGCTGACAGGTCAGAAACTCGCGGTTCGTCGACGTTGTTTTGAAAATTCCCCGCAGCGGGCTGGGGTTACTGGTAATAAGCCCCAGCGGGTCAGTGGTGTTCAGCAGCTGGTTCACAGTGTATTTGTGGTTCAGCAGGATATCGCCGATGACGCAGTTTTCCACGTAGTCAGGCAGCATCTGCGCCAGCTCCGGGTTCTGCGTCTGGATGTCGCTGCTTTCCGCCACGATACCGGACCCGAACAGCATGCCGGTTTTGGTGTAGGTCACCGAGTCCGGGCGCGCCATCATGTAGTCGTAAAGCTGCGCAACCCGGTACCCGATCCCGGTTGTCACTGAGGCAATGCCGGCCAGGCCCACCGGCACATTATCGGTCACCCACACGGCCGCCGGGTCGGTGATATCAATAATCTGAACCGAGCGTTTCGGCACAAGCAGCACAGAGGTGATCAGCATGAATATCGCCAGCCACTGCACGAACACCATCGGGTTACGGCTTCTGGTGAACGTTGCCAGTACGCCGAGCACCGAGAAAGTGCCTGCGATACGCAGTAGGGTGCTCCACGTCCCGGTGCCGAGGATGCCGACGACCGCGTCAAACGCAGACTTCCACATCCCGCCACCGTAGATTGTATAGATTTCAAGCATCAGGGGTTCCCCCACTTGTAGTTGCTCTGGTATGAGCCGGAAACGATGGTTGAGACCTGCTGCTGCAGGTACTGCATGTTGCGGTCGATGCCGTCCAGCGCATTCTGGTCAGCTGCTGACTGGAGTTTCATGTCAGCCAGAAGTCCCTGCGCATGGAGTACGTTGTCGCGCAGTTTTGAGGCCGCTTCTTCCGGCCAGTTTTTCCCGGCCATCGAGAGCGAGGCCTGCTTGACCAGCTCCTGGAGGTACTGAATCATCAGGTCCTGGGCAATGAAGTCACTGACCTGCAGCAGATACGTCGCGCTCTGGCCCATACTCTGGGCGTTGGTGAGATACTTCAGCACCGGCACGGAGGTGGTGTTCACAAACCCCTTTTCCTGATCCGACAGCGGGGTGTCATTGACCAGTTTCGACTGCATCGAAAGCATCAGGTTTTTCACCAGCGTGACCAGCCCGTTCTGCTCCTGAACAGTGATATCCACCACCACCGGCGTCAGGCATACCGACTCTTCGTCGCAGCCATACACCTTCGCCGTGCCGCCCCGCATCAGCACCTTGACCAGGTCGCGGTTATCAACCAGCGGCGTCAGGATGGTCACCTGCCCTTCCTTGTTGAAGATGATGGAGCCGACAGCGCTCATGACCAGCTCTTTCAGCTGGCGGTTGTTGTCAAAAAGCCGGTTGCGGCTGAGCGCATCCCAGATAAGGTTTTTGTTTTTCAGGACCTGATCCTTGTCCTTGTCGCTGGCACGGCTCGTCACACTGTCACTCTTGCCGCCCACGGTGCATCCCTGACGGGAGGCTGCCCAGTCCGCGAACATGTTGCTTTCGCCGGCAATGTCCTGGCAGATTTTCTGCTGGGAGACCTGGGTGACCGGCCACAGACCGCCGATGATGCCCTGCGCGGCCTGACACGAACTCATGTTCATGGAGTTGACGTCGTTGGCCAGCTTCTGCAGGAAGTCCTTCGCCTGCTTCAGCTCCGGCACCATCGTCTGCAGCGCGAGATCGAAGGCGTAGCCCTGGGCGTTGCTCATGATTTGCTTCACGAAGCGCTGAATTTCTTCACCGCTGATCATGGAGAAGGAGCCGAGATAGGCATCGATACCGCCGCAGCCGGCGTTCAGGGAGGGCACCTGCATCGAGATAAGCTGGACATTCTTGACCGGGTTACGCAGGTAAACCGACCCGCCGGTGAAGTACCCGGCGGCCTGCCCCTGCCACGCCTGCGCCTGGGTGACGTTGCCGCTGTAGCCGAGGCTGCCAAAGAAGCCGTTGAGATCGCCGTTTACGTCAGCCTGTGCCGGCAGCGCACAACACCCTGCGATAAACACGCATCCGGCCGTTATCAGTGTCTTAAGCATGGACGCCCTCCTGCCCGGCAGGGAGCGGACAGCAGTCCGCCTTATGCGGTGCATACATAGTTGTGATCATTCTGTTTTCCGTCTGTATTACTGAGGCGTTACCTGCGCGTTTGCCGGCAGCGGGGGAAGTGACTGTGGATCAATCTGGTCCATATCAGCCTGAATCAGGCTGGCGTAGCGGCTTTCCAGCGAGGTGATGTCCATCACCCCCTGTGTCAGCGGGTAGGCCCGCAGGGTGTGGACGTTAACCATGAACGCGGTCGGCGTGGCAATGGGCAGCCCGTTACCAAAGAACGTCATGATTTCGTCCGCCAGGGGCGATGCCGGATCGCTTTTGCGGGGGATCAGCGGCACCGGAAACGACGCATCGCCACCACCATCCAGCGTGTAGGGATACACCCGGATATTGTGCTGGTCAGCCCAGTGCTTCAGGTCAGGGTCAAACTTCGCGCTGTACTGGCAGTGCGCCTGCATAAAGACAACCACTGCGTAATCCGCCATGTTGACGCGACGACCGTCAGGCAGCTGCATCAGGCTCTGCGGGTCGGCCGGTTTTGCCGGCGTCTCCGTCGCGGGTTGCTGCTGTGTGATTTTCGCCGCATCGAGGGCGGCAATTTCATCCCGCGCACCGGCGCTGGCCAGCAGGGGAAACAGCAGTAAAAGCGCGGTCAGGGCATTACTTTTCATCCTGCACCTCCGGGATAACATCATGGCGGTGTCGCCAGTGCCACCACCTGTTACCGGCCAGAAGCAGCGCAGAGAGCGCCATCAGGAGATAGCCTCCCCACAGGCACATTAACTGGGTAAGCCAGGGGTATGCCCCGGTGATATCGCTGAGGCACTTGAACATGATGCCGGCAAAGAAAATGACGACAATCTCAGACAGGGACAGGGCTTTCATCATTTCACCTCTGCCGTTTTTTTATTCTTCTTTGCCATCAGAAGATGAATGAGGCCGCCGGCAAGCAGCAGTGCTTCGATGACGCATAACGGCACCCACAGGCGCTGTTCTTTCACTGTAATGAGGACGGCACTGATATTTTCTGACACGGTGACGGGCACGACCACTTCGGGAGCAAGACACCCCGAATGGCTGACAGGGCACATCTCAGCGTAGGCATCACGCACTTGCCAGAGAGTGGCTGTATCGGTCAGTGCATATGAAACGTATTCAGACAGCCAGATACTGAGCATCAGTCCGGCAGGATAAAGGAAGAAAAACAGGAGCGAGTTTTCCAGTATCCAGGAAAACCATTGAGGAAGTTTCATGAAATGCCTCGTTTAGCAGGTAACGAAATGAGTGTTGAACAGGAGAAACAGACAGCACACCGACCGGCACTCAGTGCATGCAGAGCGGTGTCAGCTGAAAGTTGAATCTCAGAGGGACAATGGTTTCATGGTGCTATTCCTTCTCCTGCAAAGTCTTACGCAATGATTTCACCTTCCGGCCTGCCCACTCAGCGGCCTCCGGAACGCCAGGCTTACTGCCCAAAAACCACCAGAAAAACGCGCCGGCAAACGCAACGGTCACATACAAATTGCGTATCAGACGATCCACATTTTTCTGCCAGGCAATGGCATCAACGGCCGCGCGCTCACACCTGACGTCCGGCGGCGCTGCAGCGATACCGTTCCCCTGTGGCATAACCTTTTCAACGGGCGCGCTGAGGGGCGGCGCACAGTCCCATATTTTTCCGGGCGGGGCGTCCACGACCATATCGCGGGCGGCATCCAGAAACGTACCGGTAACAGAGTTATTGAACGTAAGCAGCATAAAGAGGAAGAACAGAACCAGTGACGGCGCGGTGACTAAACTGAACCAGGCAGCACGCCAGCAGGCGCGCAGGCTCCGGGCAGCGCGGTATGTACTCATGGGTAATCCTCAGAAGAAAGGGTCAGTGACCTTCACGCCGGTTAACAGATGAAGGCATGTTTAACAGGCACCACACGGGAAAATTCAGTAGCGCGATAAGCAGGTAAAATTTCACCAGGAACCGATCGCCCTTCAGGATGAAATCTGACTCAGGCGTGACGGGCTGCAGACACGGTCGCGGCCACGGGTCATCCAGTGGCACCACCGCGCAGTCATGGCTGACAGGGTGTGCGGGTGTCACGGGCACTGTCTCGCTGAACGTTCTCGCCGCGCTGACGAAAAACGCCGACGGCGACGGAACGGACAGCATCAGTGCCAGCAGTAAGATGCCGGGGGCAGTGATAAAGCAGAAAAACACCGCCTGAAGCCCCGACAACACGTTTCCGGCGATCCGGATTTTATTCACGGGAGACTCCTCAGAAGTTGGGTTTAAAGCCGGTGGACACATTCAGGAAGCGCTTCGCCAGGTCATCCTGGGTCATGAAGCCGTAGACCAGCGGCTGGAAGTTGCGGCTGCGCGGGTCAACCAGAAACAGTGCCGGGAAGTGCGTGATGCGCATGGCCTGTATCTGCCCGTTGTCCGGGCGACTGTCCGGGAGCGACGGTGCCACCTGCCCGTCAACCGAGACCGGAATAAGGGACAGATGGTTTATCTTCGCAAAATCGGCCACCACACCGGCCATCTGCGCATCGATCGGGTCACTGCCCCGGTAGAAGTAAAACAGCCCGTACTGCTGCCCCATCTTCGCAATCGCCTCCTGACGCTGCGCCTGATCGCGGGACTGTACCAGCGGTGCCATGCTGTTGTAATGCGGGTACTCCAGGTTGTAGTCCAGCTCCGGGTGCGTCAGCTGCGCGGCGGCAAACGACTGACTGAACATGCTGCTGCGGTCGGTCCAGAACTTCTGCCACTTGAGGTACGTGGCCGTGTTCTCCCGCGTCGGGTACAGGATGGCGCGGTTAAGCGCCTCCATTGTGTACTGACGCAGCACCTTCGCCTGCTCCTGCGCCGTCATGTTGCTCAGGTCCGGCACGCGCGGCTTCTGAGGCTGAGGCTGAACCGGCGGCGGCGCGGGGGCTTTTTTCGGCTCGTTGTACCAGGACCAGCCCGTGAACGGCGGTGCCGGCGTGACAATCTCCTCAGCGAATGCCGGGAGTACCATCAGCATCAGCAACAGGGAAATACAGCGGCGCATCATTTTGTGCCTCCTGTCTGTTTCACCTGCGCGGCGATGCGGTCTTTCACCTGCTGCACCATCACCGACGAGTTGGGGACTTTCTGGTTAGCCATCAGGTCCTCGTAGAAGTCAGCGAAGTTGATACGGTCGAAATCGATGCCCTGCAGCTGGGGAACGGTGATGCCGCCGCAGTTGGGGCTGCTGCCGCTGCCGAAACCGACACCCAGCTGATCGCGTCGTCCCTGCTCCTGAATGATGCGCGCCAGCTTGCCGTCAAAGACGCAGTACACTTTGCTTTTCTGCACGCACTGGCCGAGGACTTCATGGTCACAGCGTTCGCCCACGCTGACGGTGATTTTCTTCGCTTTTGCTTTCCCCAGCGCCAGCTCATCGTCATTACAGGCGGACAGCCCGGCATCCTGTCCCCAGCCGCTGTCCTTACAGCAGTTGGAGAAGCCCGCAAACGCCTTACGACAGCTCATCGCCTTGCCGGTAAAGGCTTTGACATTTATCTGATCGTCCTTCACATCGGCGGCGGCTGAGGCGAGACCGGCCAGTTTGGCCACGGCGGTATCAAACCCGCTGTCACCCGCGCCATCGGTGTCACTGCAGTTCCCGGACTGGCAGAAGTACGTCCCGCCGCAGATAAGCCCGGTGGAGGAGAAGTTGCGCTGGCACTCGTAGTTCACCACCTCATGCTCACAGTAAGCGCCGGTGCCGGTCTGGCACTGCGTTCCTGTGACGGTGCAGGCCGGGTTATTCATCAGCGAAGCGCAGGTGCCGTTTGAGCCGGTTTTCTGCAGGTACTGGTCTTCATACTCCCAGCAGTCGCTGTAAACCTGCTGCGTCTCGCCGTCGATTACCACGGGGCGGTTACCGCCGGGCACGGTGCAGACGCTGGAAACCGGCACGGCACCGTTCTTGTCGAAGCCGCAGGTTTCACGCCAGACCACTTTCGGTACGCTGCTGGTTTTTTTCACCCTGATGACCAGGGAAATTTTCAGCTGCACATGCCGGTTCTTGAAGGTCTGGCTGCCTGACCCGGAGTGAATGCTGTGCTGATGTTTTGAGGTGAATGCCACGCCGGCCGTCAGCGTGGCAGGAACCGGAGTGAACGCCACATCCTGCGCGCTGCCCTTGTTGTGCCAGGGAATTTCCGCCCCGAGGACATAAATGGTCATGTAAAAGCGCGGCTTGTTCCCTAACCGGTCTGACCAGGTGTATGTGGCGCGGACAATCTCGCCACTGACGGTCGGCACAATAGTGGCGATATTCATGCCGTTGATCTCCTGCACCGGCTGCTGACTCATTTCATACTCCACCGTCTTCGTTTCCCAGGTGGTGCCGCTGCCATCCACCTCAACGGTCGCGCTGCGTTTACAGCTCTGGTTAACCCACACATCCCGCTCGCAGGTGTATTTGTCGAACACGGATTTCGTGACCGTGCCCGGCTGACACTGCTGCGGATTACCGGTGCCGTTGACGATGTTGTCGGCAGCGCCTTCCGCGTTCTTGCCGGCGGTGATGAAGGGGGCTTTCGGGTCAATCACCGGCAGCGGGTTTTTCGTGCCGGCATCGATGACGGCCTGCCCGGCCCCGCTGTTCTGCAGCGCCTGCTGGCCTTTACTGTTCAGGCCACCGTCGCCGCCTGACACGCCGCCGTAGTAGCCCGTTTCGGGCGGGCTGGCGGTATAGCCCGGAATGCTGCCCTGCACCGTGCCGGGATTTTTCAGGGACGAGGTGCCCTGTGAGGCCTGCCCCTTACCAAAGCCGGCCCCGGCACTCCATGCATCCTGATTCGCATCCGCACGGACCAGGCCACTGGCAAACAGCGCCAGAAGAAAAATGACCGGTTTCATCGGGCGGCCTCCAGCAGCTGGCGTGCCGTGGCGGCACAGTCGCCGTCAGACGCCACCTTCTCCAGTGCCTGCTGCAGCGGGAGACTGCCGCGAATGACGTCGTAATGCCCCGGACAGGTGACAACCAGCGCCGGTACAGCGGTAATGTGATAGTCGCTGTACAGCGTCGGATCTATCTGAACGCCGATGTCCTTGTCCTCTCTGGCCAGCTCAAACATGGCCGCCGCGGTCTGGCGGAAATCATTGTTGCGAAGCCCGCGCAGGGTGGCCGGAATGTTAAAGCGGTTAGCATCCTTCAGCATCGGCACCAGGCCTTCGCGCGGCAGCCCCAGGCTGACAAAGTAAATGGCCGGAAAGGTCTTTTTCTCACCGTCAGGATGTTCTGCCGCGATCCCCTGCTGAAGACGCGACATCAGGTCCTGCTGCTGCGCCGGCAGCGTCATCGTCTGCCCGGACAGCGTGTCCTTGAAAGCCTGTAAATTATCCTGCTGCTGTTTCATCCACGCCCGGTCACGGGCGGAAACGTCAGCCTGCTCACTGGCTGCGGCGTAATGGCAGAGCACCAGGCTGCCGGCAAGCAGCGCCCGGAAAAGAGTATTTTTCATGGAAGACCTCAGAGAAAGACGCAGTTACGTTTACGCCAGAGGAGATAACCGAAGTTTTTCTTCGACGACGGGGAGTTGTGGGACGTGCCCCAGAGCTGCGTACTGGCCCCGAACGGGTGGCAGTTGGACGCCTCCGGCAGCATGTTCACCATCTGATAGCGCCAGCGCTCTTTGGGAATAATGGGGGACGGGTACTGGTTACAGACGGCGTTGTTGGCACCGATCGAGTTCCAGACCAGTCCTTCCCGGTGCATTTTGAACGCCATGCGCTCGGTCACCAGAACTGACGTCTCCAGCGGTGAAAATTCCCCGGAGGTATACCCGGTCAGGGGATACATCGACCCCTGTGCCCCGGCGCACCAGAACAGCGGCGACAGTGGCAGGCCGGCGGACGCGGCAGCGGCATCTGCCGAACAGGCGGCCTGTGCCACCAGGTTACCGAAGAGCGCGGCCTCCGGGTTAATCAGCATCGAGAGCGTACTGTCATTCCAGAGGGGATCGACCTCGGAGAGGTAGGCGATATCCATGTCCCCGGTCTGCAGGCAGCCGATACTGGTGATGATATTCAGCCACCATATCAGCGGGTATTTGTACCAGTGAACATGGTAGAACGCGCCGGCAGCGGGTCTGTCGCTCTGTCCGGCCGTGCCGGTCCCGGTACGCCCCAGATCGATTTTAAATCCGCCCATGTTGACCATCACGCCCGGCTCGCGGGTGACGTCCGTCATGGCCATCGGCTCCCAGAAGCCAATGGCCAGCCCGACGCGGTACAGCACCCCGACCGGGCATATCTGCAGCGGACTGGACGGGTTACTGGTGTCAGGCTGTGGCCCGGAGGCCAGCTTGATATTGCCGAGCGTCATGGGAAACAGACACTTCCAGCACACGTCCGTGATGGGGTTCACCCAGCGCCCTTCCCCGGCATTACTGGCGGACGACACGGGCAGTGCCGTGCCGGCCAGGACAATACCGAGCAGAAAGAAGACCGCCCTCAGCCTGCGTCGCATGGCACCTCCCGGCGGCGCAGCCAGATACAGGCGGGACCCTCATCCTCGCTGTCGAATATCGCGCCGGTAAACCAGCCCTCACCGGGCGGGACGGGCGGCGTCCAGTATGAAATATCGGCGTTGCGGGCATATGCCTGCGCCGCCGGCGTGTCATCATCGGTATCCAGACAGACCAGCGTGTCCTCCAGGCCGTTGTCCGCCAGCCAGTGGTCATATTCGGCCTGCGGGACACAGTCCCGGTCACGGTAAAATGCAGTCAGTGCGGGGTGGCACCAGTAGCCGTCAGGTGTGCGGACAACCGGCACCGGCCCGACAGATTCAGGAAGGTTCATGTTATGCCTCAGCGGGGTATGCCACGGCCACCGGACGGCGGGAGGGCGGATAAAAGGAGAAATCAGTCGTTTGGCGCGGCTTCGATAATCAGCTGCTCACGCGCGGTCTTGTCCATCCGGCGCAGCCCGACAATGGCGGCACGGATGACTACAGAGGTTTTGTAGAGCGGGTTTTCGCCGAGGATCTCTTTCAGGCAGGCATCGGAATCAGCGTTATGTCTGACGGAAGAGATGATCAATCTGTGTGCCCCGCTCCGTTCAGGGTCTTTAAGCATGGGTCCACCTTTTCAGGCTGTTTTGTACATGGTTTCAGGAACGTGCGCCGTGAATCCGTAACCGGCATCACCGTTAACTTCAACGTCCTCCGCGCTCCCGCAGTTTATTTTGAAAACCGCCTTCTGCAGCAGGTTTGCCATAGTGCCCCGGTCATCCTGAGCCGTCCCCTGGACGATGATCCGGGCAACAAAACGCCCCGGAGCTGGCGCGGCGTCCTTTATTTCCTGCAGCGCCGGGGGGAGTGCCATCATGCCGGTCTGCGGGAAGAAGCCCGCGCCGTCGGTACAGAGCCGGGTAGTGACAGACCACCGGACGGGTGAGGCGTCATTGCCGGCGATACCACTGTGCTCAAACTCGCCGCGGACCGTCTGTGCTTCCACCGAAAAGAGTGAGCGGTCTTCCCGCCAGGTGCTGCCGATACGGCCCAGCGCCCGGGAGATACTGGCATACGGGATGCCTTCATCGGCCTCCACGTCCAGAATCAGCTGCCAGAACATCGGCGCGGTGGGTTTTTCCGGTGTCGCAACCCGCTGTAAGCGCCAGCCACGCTTGCGCAGGCTTTCGAGCAGCTCTTCCAGCATCCTCTCGCCGTAGCCGGTTTTCTGGCTCTGCCGGACAATGTCCGTCACCATCTCCTCCGTCTGCGCCGGTGCCCAGTATTGTTCCCTGGCACGGATAAGGGCGGCTGCAATCTGCTGCCGGTCTGCGAAGGGCATGGCTCGCATCGACAGCGTTCCGGGCAGCTGCCCGGTCTCACTCGTCAGTGCATAACCGGCGTCATTAAGTGCGCGCTCCAGACTTTCCAGCATCCGGAGCATCGAACTGAGACCACCTTCCTGCCAGAGATAAATGGCCGTGCTGAGATCGGTCAGCGTCTCGTTTTTCGACGCTTCAACAGGGGTGCCATAGCGCCATTGCTTTACTTTTTTTTCCTTTATTACACAAAAATAATAAAGCACTGAATAACCCGCGATGAATATCCCACACATAATCAGGAGGCGCTGAAAGTTCACATCAGCACCTCCTGCCTGCAGGCGTAAAAGGTAAATAAATGGAATCACGGTCATGCCGGTAAGGAAAAGAATTCTCATGCGCGGCTCTCCCGCTGTTTATCGAGAAAGGCGTTGATCAGAAAGTCCGTGAACCGCTCATCGCGCTTCTCTGCTTCCTTGACGATCACGCCGGTGGCGCGCTGCCAGCCCACAAAGGCTTTGGTCACGAGATGACTGGCCCAGCCATCAAGTTCGGGGTAAATCTCTTTCAGTTGATTGCCGCTGACACGCAGCGGCTTGGCAGGTACCGGACCGGTACTGCTGTTCGAGTGAGTTACATTCATGTTGTCACCACGGGCAGAAATAAAAGAGGGCTTACAGGAGCGCTGGATTTTTGGTTATCAGGGTAGCTGCCTGAACATTAAACCGGTCATAAGCCACCAGGGTACGACGTACACCAGAGAATTCTTAACGACTGAGAACAGTCCAGGTTGCGGACGCCTGGACACATCTTTTGGTCCCCATCCCCTCACTGTATTCATCTGGAAAATGACCTGTGTCTGACAAAACATATACGACAACATAAAGAGAACGGGTTCTGCTGTGATGTCTTTCCAGAGAATCGCAATAGCAACACACTGGATAAGAAACGTAATCACTGAGGCACATATCGACAGCCGACGGTCCTCTTCCCTGACCATACGGGCAATGAGCCATACCTGCAGCGGTGTCAACAACACTGTGTAAGCTATAAGAAAATAAGTGCCATTCATTGACTCACCTCCGGTAAAGGTATTTCTTCAATTTTCAGTACCCGCCCGTCACGCGTGATACGCGCCGGGGTGTGCTCAAAACCGAACTTCGTGGTCAGGACACCGGCCTGATCGAAGTAGATGCGCTCGTTCAGGGCATCGCTGGTTTCCTTGATGTTTCCCTTCACCAGGATGATTTTGAAATCCGTCGCGCTGTCCAGCTGCTGCTTCATCCAGGCCACCTGCCCGCGGTTGTCGCCGTCGAGAAAGTAGAGCGTCTGGCTGTAAGGCACCCGGT
>NZ_JACVTW010000031.1:0-41328 GCF_016624785.1 Kosakonia sp. S42
ATATTCAGCGAGCAGAGAACGGCGCTGGTTGGCCAGCGCCGTTCTCTGCTCAACCATCAATTGACGTGTGTTTCGAAGCGCCCTGATATCCTGTTGTTCCGTGGTTTTAACCGAAACAAAATGAATACCGGGGCGGAGTGCGGTTTCACAAATTGCCAGCGTATCGTTGGCACCGTTCTTCTGGCTGCGGACAAAGGCTTTCACATGTTGTGCAGGAATTAGCCTCACGGAATATCCCATCGCACTGAACGTTCTTCCCCAGAAATGAGAGGTTGAACAAGCCTCCATGGCGAGAAGTGTTCCGGGTTCAAATTGTCGAACGGTATCCTGCAATCTGGAACGCGAGATTTTTTTATTCCATGCGACGGAGCCATCATCCATCCAGACGCAGACCTGAAAAACAGATTTGGCAATATCGATACCAACAACTCTGATCGTGTTCATGTGATGTTACTCCCGGATTAATGCAGTCAGTAAAAGTATGGCACTGACTACCTCAGTAAGGGGCGTCCATAACATCATTGCTGGTCCGTCGCCGCAGATATTCACGCGGCGAGCGGTATCCCGGCGCACTGTGCGGATGCCATTCGTTGTAATGTCCGAAGGCCTTCGCAAGGTTCTTTACCGCTTCGGCATGATACTGATGTAGTCGCGCTTCATCGTTTTCACGAAGCTCTCTGCCATCCCGTTGCTTTCCGGGCTGCATACTGCCGTGTTTCCCGGCTCAGGTCCTGCCATCCGGGCGAACTGGCGTGCCGGTAGCACGAACCGTTATCTGTCAGCCACTCCCGTAAGGTTACTGCCGAAGCGACGCTCCACTGCTCCCGGCATGACGTCCTGTACCGTTTCACTGTCGAACTCACCGTGCTGGCAGCCCGGCGGAGGGCTTCGCGATCACAACAGTTTAGTGCGAACGTTACCCGCAGTTTTTCGCCATTATCACAGCGGAACCCGAAGCCGTCAGAGCACCACCGCTGGTTACTTTCCCGACGGACACTTTCCCTGTATGCGCCCGTTTCGAGGGCGGTATTGCCGGTTTACGCCCAGGCAGCAGCGCATTCTGACGCGTGATGCGGTATACGCGTTTGGCATTGATCACCGCCATATCGTCAGTTTCTGATTGTCTGCGCAGCAGTGCCCACACCCGACGATAGTCATACGTTGGCAGATCGCCGATAACGGTATAGATACGGTCCAGCGCTTCAGTATTATCAGTCTTGCGCCTGCGTCGACGATCCTGCCAGTCCTTCGACCGACGGGCCATGGCATGCAGTTGTGCACGTGACACCCGGAGGCAACGACTGACAAGGCTTATTCGTCTGATCTTGGCCCGCCATCTCCGGACAGCTTTTGTATCTTAAGTTAACGATGCCCGCTGCCGCCGGTATTCCCTCGGGGAGTGATATCCCAGTGCGCTGTGCGGGTGGTTTTCATTGTAATGCGTGAACGCTGCTGCAAGGTTTCGCAGTGCTGTTCTCACATCCGGTTTTGGCATGAAGAGGTTCCGTGGTCATTTCTGCAATAACACTCGCTAAGGAAAAATGAAGTTCTCTGGATTGAGGCGTTTAGTGCGAACTGGCCGGTATCGTTCAAGGGGGCGGTCAATTTCGTTCCACAGGTAATCTCCGGTGAGCGATATATGACCCTACGGTAGTGGCGCCACGCTGGACAACAGCTCTTCCGGTAAGGGTAGTGACCGGGTAGCTGCGATAACTGCCAACTTTTCTCCTTCAACCTTCACGCACAAACGTTCGTTTGTGCAATGTCGTCATGCTTTTATAAAAAAAATCAATGCGTTACAAACTGCAGAAAACTATTGCCCAACTTCATCAAATGGCAACAGGTAAACGCAATTGAACTTGTTGACGTGACATTAGCATTGCATGTCATGTAACATTGCAATATGATATTACACACTATGTAACACGGATCACACGATGATTAAATCATTCAGGCATAAAGGGCTGAAGCAACTTTTTGAAAAAGGTATTACTTCAGGTGTTCCGGCGCAGGATGCCGGGAGGATTAACGACCGTTAACAAGCTATTGATGCGGCAAATGAAATCGGCGAGTTAACCGCTAAATCTATAAACTTCATCCTTTGAAAGGAGATCGCGAAGGTTACTGGTCTATTACTGTCAGGGCTAACCGGCGCAATACTTTTCAGTTCATTAACGGGGATGCTTACATTTTGAATTATGAGGATTATCACTAATGAGACAGTTTAAAATTTTCCATCCTGGAGAGATTATTGCCAGAGATTTAGAGGACATGGGTGTCAGTGGTCGTCGTTTTGCACTCAATATTGGAGTAACGCCCGCTACGGTATCGCGTTTTCTTGCCGGTAAAACAGCGTTAACTCCACCACTGGCAATACGTATTGCGGCAGCGCTGGGAAGTACTCCTGAGTCCTGGCTGCGTCTACAGAGCGCTTATGACCTGCGTCAGCTGGAAAATAAAATCGACACGTCTGGCATTGTTTTATACGGCGAACAGACCAAAATGTCTCAGATTACCTCGAAGCATTAAGCAAATGTGGATAGATTGGCGGGTAGCCTCCTGTTTTGTCGGCAGTTATCGCGGCTACCCGGTCACTACCCTCGGTATGATGATTCCCTGACTGCGAACGTAATCAACAGCCCGGCTGAGATAGACGGGGTTCGAGGTCCACTGATGTAAAAAACCACGCCAAGCGGTGTCAGAAATCGATTTTGATACGACCTGGCCTCAAAATGACAAAAAGACGATATTTGGAACCGCTTTTTTTGGCCCCAATATGCGGTCTCATAAGTTACGATATTTCATACTTTTAACTCCCCTCAAACCACTAGACCGTATTCCACAAGACTATTGCATTCACAACAAGGTTGAGACCAGATGCCCTGTAAGCCATAGCCTCGGCCGCCCTGTTACAGAATTCGCCAAGTTGGTGAAGAAAAATGGTGCGTGCAAGCGCATGACGGCTTTCGCCTTTGTTGAGGATGGCATGCGATCTGCGATGTAAGCGGGTATCAAGCAGCTAGTCACAGATAAAAATAGAGCGTTCAATGCATCCCATTTCGCGCAGGGCCTGGTTGAGCCGGTTTTGTCTGGGGGAGGCCGCCAGCTTTTGAGTATCACTGATGGTGTCACCAGACCTGCTCCGATCGAAGCCTTAAGCCGCAGTACTTCATCCCGGTGTTGTTCTATGAGGGGCAGTTTGGATATAGGAGTTCTACGCCGCAACCGCCGAAATTTCCGGCATAACCGATCTTCTGTCGAATCAGGGCGTGTTAGTAGTGTTATGGTAAATCCAGTCAGAAGTGGGCGTTTTTTATCCGCTTCGCTTGTTCTTGACCCTTCTGTCGGCTGAGGATAATGCCTGATTTAACTGTATATATGGGTCTTCCCCGATCATGGTGGGAGACTTACTCAGAACGCAATGTTCAGCTTTCCATAGTGGAACATGACGCCCAGCTTAAAGCGTTCCCTGTTCCTGTATCCCCTCGCTTTTATCCTCAGCAACCTGATTTTGCTGTTCAGGGCTTCCGCATTACCGTTTGAGACCCGGTACCTCATCGCGTTCAGTATGCCGTACAGTCTTTTGCGGATGGTTTTTGCCACGTTTCTCATCACGGCAACATCGCAGTTTCTGCCAGCGCTATCCAGCGCAGCCAGTCTGCACGACGTTCATCATTCGAGGGGCGATTCCAGATATCTCTCGCCAGCTCTTTCAGCGTCCAGCACTGGCTGGTCTGCTCATCTGTTCACGCAGCCATGTCAGCTTTTCATGGCGTGATTCTGTCATCCATTTTTCGCCGTACTGCCACAGGAGGCGGGTGCCTTTGGCCTGGCGACGACTGTCAGCAGGAATCCGTGGATGTTCATTCTGCCGGGTTTTATCCACCACTTCGGCCAGCTGTTTCGCTACATGGAAGCGGTCAAAAGTAATTTTACTCACCGCATCAGGCAGATGGATGCGGGCCGCCCTGATATAACCGACATTCATATTCACAGAGAACGTTTTCACCGAGTCCAGTTGCCGATCTGTCAGCATGCGCAGGTAACCCGCCAGACTTTCTGTCCCACGATCATCGGTTAACGCCAGCGCCTGACCTTCACGAGCTGAGATAACCGTGATGTAACGATTCCCCTTTTTGAAGGCGACCTCGTCCACGTTCATATGCCGGGCAGCTAAAGGCTTTTTTATCCGGGGAAGTCCTCTTTTAACGGCCCGCATCATGATGCCGTCAACCGCATTCCAGCTGAGACGGAGCTGTTTTCTGACTGCATCAACCGTGCTGATTTTCAGCCATGAAAGAACGAAGGATTCGAACAGCAAAGTGTATCGGCTGCCCGGCCCCGCCTGAACCGCTCCGGTTTTCCTGGAGAGTATTTGCCTGAGTGATCAGGCTGCCTCATCCCGCTCATTCAGTGAAGCGTAATACGCTTTTTCTGCCTCTACTGGCGGGATATATCCGGTTCGTCCCATCAGCCGGTGATTGTTGTACCAGTCCACCCATTTCAGCGTGGCCAGCTCCACATCCTGTCGTGTTTTCCAGCTTTGTCGGTGGATAACCTCCGCTTTGTACAGCCCGTTGATACTTTCTGCCATCGCATTGTCATACGAATCGCCCGTGCTGCCTATTGAGGCCAATAATGCAGCGTCATTTAACCGCTGTGTGTATGCCAGTGACACATACTGCGAACCTTTATCGCTGTGATGGATGGTGCCGCTCGGGCGTCTGGCCCACAGCGCCTGCTCCAGCGCATCCAGCACGAACGATGTTTCCATCGTGGATGAGACACGCCAGCCCACGATGACACCGGCGAACACATCAATGATGAAAGCCACATAGGCAAACCCCTGCCAGGTGTTGACGTAAGTAAAATCAGCCACCCAAAGGAGATCGGGCCGTTCAGCCACGAACAGACGGTTCACCCGATCCTGCGGTGTCCCAGTTTTACGGCTGCGGGTGGTTCTGACATTTTTTCCGCGTGTCACCCCACGTATCTGCAGGGCTTTCATGAGGCGCTCAATGGTACACCGGGCAACACTGGCTCCTCACGTTTTAGCTGCCGCCAGACCTTGCGCACACCGTAAACGCTGTAGTTTTCTTCGTATACCCGCTGTATCACAGGTATCAGTGCGGCATCGTGTTTATACCGGCAGCTTCGCCGTTCCGGATACTTCCGATGCTGGTGATGCCAGTAGTATGTTGACGGGGCAATATCCAGCTCGCGACAGACTGGCCCGACCCCGTGTTCGCCGCTGAGTGTTTCCAGAAGCGGCATTATTTTTTCCAGTGGCGGTCGAGCTCCGCCTGGGCAAAATACGCTGACGCCTGACGCAGAATATCATTGCTGCGGTGCAGTTCCCGGACTTCCCGCTCCAGTTCTTTCAGACGCAGGCGTTCTCTGGTAGTCAGCGCATTCGGCTCACCATCAGCGGGCTCCTGCTGACGTATCCAGATACGCAATGTCTCGGGGGTACAGCCGATCTTAGGGGCAATGGAGCAGATAGCGGCCCATTGTGAGTTGTACGTGTCCTGGTTTTCCAGAACCATGCGAACAGCACGTTGGCGAACTTCAGGGGGAAATCGGTTATGTTTTGTCATCCTTGTTACCTCTCTCAAAGAGTGTAGTTTCCGGGATTACCGGGGCGGTTCACGCCCACGACACAGGCAGGGTCGACAACCATGCTCAGAACACATCACGCGGGGCACATCTGCTTCAACCAGCGTAGTGAACTGGCAGGTGTCGAGGTGCCGGTGATCGTGCACAGTGCAGGCTTTTGCACAGGCCGGACAGGTTAACTGAGCGTTTGCCGCGATACCGACAGTAACGGTAACGGCCCCTTCATTTTCATAGAGGGAAATCGAATTAACCTGCCACGGACTGGAGAGGTTGAGGATGTGGGCATAGAGGGACTTTTCGTCCATGGCGATAACCTTAGGTAAAAAAAATACCGTTATCATGCCCCTGGCCACCACAACAGGGTAAGACCCATATATATACAGCTTCTTGTGGCGTTATTATTTCTAAAGTCAAAGAGGAAAGTGTTATGAGCAAAGATTTAAACAGCGGTACTCTTGGTGGATTTGGTCACATGGGACCAAATGACCCCTACAATGATGGGCATAGTGGATCTGGTAGTTTTAGTGGTGGTAACGGGGGGCATGAAAGTGGTGGTAGTGTATCTTCTACAGCATCGTTTTGTCTCATTACTGGGCGAAACCTAATCACTGTTCCTGGTTCGAAAGATATTACTTCAGAAGACCTTTCAGCGGTTCGTAATAACATTATTCGTCATGAAGGTGCTCGTAATAGCATGTACCTAGATACGGCGAACAATGTGACGTAGGTATTGGTCGCAGCTCCCAAATGCGCAGGCAGGCTATAATCTGGGCTTTACTAAATCACGCCATCTTCCACGTGGTCATGGAGACTCAGAAGATGTAGAAGTAAGCGCGAGTCATGGTGATATTGATAATGCGTTTAACGCAACCAAAGAGAAAAAAATTCCTTGGCTCATCTCTCCGATCAGGCGATGGTTGCAGACAGCATGAATCAGCTGAAGAAGGATCGTGCCACTTTGCGCAATATGTATAAAGACTTCGACAACTTCCTGCAGCCAGCTAAAACTGCACTGCATGATATGTTGTATAATTTGGGCGAAGGGAAATTATATTCCGAATTCCCTAATTTTAATGCGGCGGTAAATCGTAAGGATTGGGCTGAAGCAGCGACTGAAAGCCATCGTACTGGTATCGGTGATTCCCGTAACAAGGACACACACAATCAGTTTATCGCTGCTGGTCATAAATAAAGTAAAGCCGCATTGCGAGGCTTTTTTTATGTTTTATGACTGGATTTTAGTGACTTTCCATGGTGTTGTAGCTTTTGAGTCAATTTTCCAGAGACGGGCGACAGCCATCGTTCCTCCGGTTGCATAGCCAGCCAGCATCACGAAATCTGTTTCCTTACCGGATGAATTTTTGAATGCCCAGGCATCTTCGATCACATACCCTTCACCCGCTGTATGTGACACAAAACGGTCATCTTCCGGTTTTAAGTCCGGTATCGCTTGTAGCATCGTTTTATTATCAGAGGAGGGGCTGAGATCTGCTGTCGCCGGGAAATGTTTCACTACCGCATCGAGCGTAATAGCCGACTTGGCTTTTTGAGTATATCCGTTCTGAATAGCCCAGGAATGCATGAGGCATTTGCTGAACTCCACGTGCGCCTGCTGGAAATCAGGATCGGACAGGTCAGGCAGTTCCTTAATTTTTGCACCTGCCTGGTGCAGGGGGATAAAGTCACTACATGAGGAGACATTAGCTTCCGTGCCGTCAGCAAACACAATATGCAGGGCTGAATTGTTAATGACCAGTTCTTGTGCGGCGAGTGTGCTAGCTGAAAATAAGCAACATGACAGGATGATTGAGTTGAGTAGTTTCATGATTTTACCGGATTGAATATGGGTAGGCAGCAATCTACAAGGATCTTCTTGAGATCCTTTAACTATCGTCGTAATCTCCTAAGTCGTAAACAAAAAACCACCGCTACTAACGGTGGTTCGTTTGCCGGAATTGAGAGCTACCAACTCTTTCTTCCGATGGTAACTGGCTTCAGCAGAGCGCAGATACCAAATACTGTCCTTCCAGTGTAGCCGCAGTCAGGCCGTCACTTCAAGAACTCTGTAGCCCCGCCTACAAACTCGCTCTGTTAATCCTGTTACCAGTGGCTGCTGCCAGTGGCGCTTTTGCGTGTCCTTCCGGATTGGACTCAAGTGAATAGTTACCGGACAGTGTGCAGCGGTCGGACTGAACGGGGGGCGTGCATACAGTCCATCCTGGGGCGAACTGTCTACCCGGAGCCGAGTGTCAGGCGTGGAATGAGAAACCGCGGCCATAACGGCACTGTTGCAAATAGTCGAGGGTGATAAACTTATCGCCTCCATTTGCTGACGGAGTAGCACATGAACCCATTCAAAGGCCGGCATTTTCAGAGAGACATCATCCTGTGGGCGGTTCGCTGGTATTGCAAATACGGCATAGCTACCGTGAGCTGCAGGAGATGCTGGCTGTGCGTGATGTGAATGTCGATAACTCCACGATTTACCGATGGGTTCAGCGTTATGCGCCTGAAATGGAGAAGCGACTACGCTGGTACTGGCGTAACCCTTCCGATCTTTGCCTGTGGCACATTGACGAAACGTATGTAAAGGTCAATGACCGCTGGGCTTATCTTTACCGGGCAGTCGACAGCAGGGGGCGCACTGTCGATTTTATCTTTCACCACGGCGTAACAGCAAAGCCGCCTACCGGTTCTTGGGTAAAATCCTCAACAATGTGAAGAGGTGGCAGATCCCGCGATTCATCAATACGGATAAAGCGCCCACCTATGGGCGTGCGCTTGCGTTGCTCAAACGCGAAGGTCGATGCCCGCCTGATGTTGAACACCGTCAGATTAAGTACCGGAATAACGTCCTTGAATGCGACCATGGCAAGCTGAAAAGGATAATCGGTGCCACGCTGAGATTTAAATCAATGAAGACGGCTTACGCCACAATTAAAGGTATTGAGGTGATGCGAGCACTACGCAAAGGCCAGGCGTCAGCATTTTATTATGGCGCTCCTCTGGGCGAGATGCGTCTGGTGAGCAGAGTCTTTGACATGTAGAGCATTTTAATCAGACAAAAAGTTACCTCATCGCGAACTTTGCAACAGTGCCTTTTTTCGGCGTAGCTAAGGCGCTGGCAAGATCGGGAGCGGGGTTGTAGTCGGCTCTACCTGTGTCAATTGCATAGCGGAACACTTCGCCACAGCGCTGGCGGACCTTGCGCATTTTCTCCAGCGCTCCGCGTTTCTCCATTTTACGCAGGGCTTCCAACAACTCCATTGGTTTGATTTCAGCAATAGGGCGCTTGCCGATGTAGGGAAAGTTATCTTTTTCAAAGGTGTCGATGATTTCATCGCGTTAGCGCAGTGACCAGCGATCGGCTTTCGTCTGATGCAAACGGCCTCGAAAGTGTTTTTCAAACTCATTTGCTGGGCCACTTCTCTTCTTTCTTTACTTCGCCCGGATCGCCTCCAGCAGCGGGAATTTTTCTGGCTTCGCTGCGTTTTTCGCGCGTGTCGGCCAGTGAAACACTGGGGTAGACGCCAATAGACAGCATCTTTTCTTTACCAGCAAATCGGTACTTCATTTGGCAGTATTTAGAGCCATTAGCGTTAATCAGCAGATACATACCACCGCCATCAGCCAGCTTATAAAGCTTTTCTTTTGGCTTCGCGATTTTCACTTTAACATCCGTTAGTGCCATGACATCCTCCGGCTTTTGATGAATCCATCCTCCCGTGGGGATTTCCGCTAGTAACTAGCCTGATATCCCCATCGCACCCCTTGTATAACAAAGATGTTGTTAAAACCCATTGTTATATATCACATTTTTCCCATTGTGGGGGTGCCGATATTTTAAGGGGAAATTACACTCCCGAATGCACCCTCAAAAACAACTTGATGCAGGTTGAAGTCGGTTGACCTCAGAATACAAGGAATGCCTGATATATAAGAAATTATACCCGTGCTCATTGAAGACGCTTGATTTTTTAGCAACAGGAGATCATGCTTTTCACCATGAAAATTTTCATCACTGACCAACAAAAAGCTGAACTTGAGCGCCTTCATGATTCCAGTCGTGACGGGTGAGTCAGGGATCGTATTAAAGCCATTCTTCTGGCTTCCTAAGGCTGGCGTTCAGCCATGATTGCTCAGGCTTCGCGCCTGCATCAGACAACCGTTGACCACCATATCAGTGAATTTCTGAACAAAAGGAAGCTGAAACCCGAAAATGGCGGCCCGGACAGCAAACTCAATGCGGAACAAACGGCCTTTTTAATCAACAAGTTATCTGATAACTTATTTCACCATACCCGCGATGTTATTACGTTTGTCGCCCGGACATGGAACATCGTTTTCAGCGTGCCGGGAATGAACAAATGGCTGCACCGTCACGGCTTCACCTACAAAAAACCGTCAGGTATTCCTCATAAATTCAGTGAAGAGCAACAAAAACAATTCATTGAATATTATGAAGAACTGAAAGTAGCTGCGGGTGATGAACCGGTTCTTTTTATTGATGCTGTCCCTCCGACTCAGGCCACTAAAATCAGTTATGGCTGGATACGCAAAGGCCAGAGAAAAGCGGTAAAAACAACAGGCAGCCGCACACGGTTGAATATCATGGGGGCGCTGAATCTGAAAGCGCCGGCGTCTCCGCTAATCTGCGAATATAAAACGATTAATGAATATAACGTATCGTTTTTTCAATGAGATACGGAAGGTTTATCCTGATTATAACCAGAAAATCCATGTCATTCTGGATGAAGAAGGTTACCACCGTTCGCAGTTAGTGAAAAACTGGGCAGAAGTGGTAAATATCAGGCTGCATTACCTTCCGCCTTACAGTCCGAATCTAAATCCGATAGAGCGAATGTGGAAGTTAATGAACGAACATGCGCGAAATAATCGCTACTTCAGCAGTACGCGGGAGTTCAGGGAAGCAATATCTGATTTTTTTAACCAGACGCTGTCGGATATAGCGGGCTCTCTGTCATCCAGAATTGACGATCACTTTCAGGTACTCAAACCCGCATCTTGAGGTTTATTGGGTATAGAAGGGGTTTTGTTGAGGTCGGGAGAGTTCAGAAGAGGCAAACTGGCGGAAGGATACAGCAGCATCAGGCTGGCAAAACGGGGCTCTGTCATCCCATCAGACAACTCCCAGGAGACTCCGGAGGCCTCAAGGCGTTTAAGCATTTTCTGGATAGCGTCGGTACTGATATCAGCACACTGACTTCTCGACGGAAGGGTAGCCCGACGTCAAAACGCAGCCTTAAAATTTCACGGATTTTACGCATTGCGATTTTCCTGTTTGGCATATCCCTCTCCTCAGAATGAAAGGGAAAGATATAGCAGCAAAAATCAATGCGTTAAGAATGATTCCGGTCGGGTGAACACCAATTCTGGCAAAATGAACAGTGATTCTGGTCATGGTGCAAAATCGTGGTATTTTCCGCCGGAATACGCGTTCTCGTTAGGCCAGAGTATGCAAGTGGTTTATCAGCCGATCGATAGTGGGCGAACAACGTAGAGAGTCTAAGGCAGGCGCTTTACGACACGATAAACCGCAATCATCGGTGCCGCTTGATGTGGCAGTTGTTGATAAATGCTCATCATTTTATGAAAACGGGCGGTCCATTTCCGGGAGGTAAACATGGTTTGGCGAAAGTGTTGCGGTTATTCAGCCTGATGATTAGTTTTAAGACCAGCCACTAATTCAAGGTGGGTTGAAATATCTGAAGATTCAGGGGGACCAGTCTATGATCAATTGCAACCACTCAAGTGCCATACTGAAACCATTTTTCCATAAACAAAATTTTATAAATCTTTTTATCCTTCTATTGCCAAACGAATTTGCAGCGTGGATAGTAGTATGGTTCATGTTTTCATGACAAGTTCAGGTTCTTTTGATAAATCAATGGAGTCACTGAAAATGAGTAAATCAATTCTTCTTCCGGCCACCGCTGACAGCAACACCAATGAGGTAGCCTTTGTCAAAACGTTACCGGGTCAGGAAGATACAGCGCTAGCCGAGCTAATTAAACAACATATCGAAGCAGAAAATGCGGTGAACCAGCCCCAGTCAAATGCGGCATTAAGAAGCTGGTATCGTTCTGGGCCTGGTCCACATCCAACCCAGGGAGGAGTATGGGTAATTAATTCTGTTCTGACACCTCTGGGTAGTACCCCATCAGGAATTATTGATTATATCAAATATAATTATGATCGGAGCGGATTTGGTGGCTGGACCAGCAAAATTAGCGTTGCGTTGGTTATCCGTGATCCTTATGGAACTCAACTAGCAACAACTGACATTACTGCATCAGGCAGCAATACAATTAATGTTTCTGGAGAAAATTATCCTGCAAATTGTCAATTGATCCTAGCGATGAAAGTAGGGGAGTTTACAGAGAGAATTTTTAAACCACCTTATATTGATAATTATGATTGCATTGTTTATTATGCTTAGATTAAATTGTAATCGGTCGCATTGTGTGACCGGTTATCAATGATAATGTGTTATTGTTTCATAGCGATCAGTGAAACCACTGTACAAGCAGGTAGTTCTGACAGTTACTATGGTGGTACCGGACAGAGTCGTCGTGGAAACTGCTGGGATACTTATCCTAATATACTTTCAAAAACCGGGTCGGACTGACTCGTAGCTAGGCTACCGATATCTGGTGGTAAATCATGTAAAAAAATAGCCAATCTTCTGAAAACGTGATCCTAGGTGTCGATATACACCTTGATATTCATGTCAGTGCTGTTATCAGTCAGTTGCCGGGTTTTTCCCGACGCAGATTTATCTCGCCTGTCCGTCCGGATTTGCGTTAGCGGCTGATCAGACGCCGATACTGGCGGGGAGGGACTTCCATTGACTGTGCAGCTTCTGCTGCTGTGACGTCACCAGACAGATACATCTCCATCAGATCGGCCCGCAGCTGTTTCTGCAGGGTCATCACTTTTTTCCTGAGTCATTTTCTTCTTTTAGCGTTGTGTCCGCTGAAGCAGGCAGAGGAATGGCATCGATGTTTAAGGTCTGAGACAAAGCCTCCCACTGGATCTGTTGCCATCAGCGCTTCGAGCGAACGCTGCGGGGCCAGCCGGCGCGGTCTTTTACTGCGTGAATGTTTGCCTACCGCTTACTGCTCGTCCTATTTTCTCGCGCCAGCCGTATACGGCACCGAAGCGCTTGTTGTTGATGATCTTGCTCTGATCCACACCGGTCAGCTTGTTAAAAACCTGATAGCTCATCTCCCGGTGAGCATAACGGAAACAGATCCTGTCGTCAGAGTATTTAAATACAGTGACTTTTTCACCGGAGATACGGATGTTCGCATCAAAGGGTTCAATGAGATAGGTGATTTTACCGTACTGAAAAGTCAGCGTTTTTATAACTTACTCTGATCCTGCAGGTAAAAATATCGCCCAATGCGTCTGGAAACAGGCCGGACGGACGATGCAGATACTTCAGATACTTAGGTGATCGCGCAAAGTGGTAGTTAAAGTCATCGATAAAATCTGTAACCCAGCGGTTTGCCTGACTTATGGCGCTGATATCAAACAGGAAAACTATGGAGAGGATGCGGATTTCATTTCGACAGAAGGGTGACGGGACTGAGGCGGAATTGCTGGATAATTATTGTTGCTTCGGACAATAAACTGATAATGTGTGAAGAGCCGCTGCTTTCGCAAAAAAATGCAATCGGGACACCGGGTCTTTGTCAGCCAACGGCAGCTTATCCAGAGCAGCGCGAAATGGATTGAAAATATCCACGATGAAACACCACATTGGGTATCACATCTGACCATTGCGAAAACTAGCGTCCATAAAAAAAGCCCGCCCTGTGGGCGGAAAAAGGCATTGGCTTAAGGTGGAACTTTTTTCTGTTATCGGGATATGGTGACGAGTGCCTCCCGGTGAGTCGGATGTAAGCTGAAACTTTAGCCCGCGCTTAGTTGTGGCAATATGATTACGAAATTACAGCTTTTACGCCCCGTCACTCAAAGGAATCCATTACACATATTCACTATATCCCGGAATGCCGTGGCCGGTAGTCAGGTGCTGGTCTGCTCCCGCCTGCGCGCTCCGTCAGCTATTTTTTTCCTGATAATCGGTATCTGCCGGGCAGCGAATTCCGCTTCGCTGGAGGTGACGGTTCCGGCGGGCTGTCCATCCAGCCCGGACCGTGTTGTACCTTCTGTGAGTTGTTCCTGATAAGCGAGCCGGGATGTGACAAAATTAAATACCTTTGAAACATCGGTAAAATTAATCTCTGCTTCCGGATGCTCGGCAAGCCAGACACGAATGTCCTTAATAATGCCCCTTTTTACCGGACGAAAATGATATGACCTCCACTCCGGCCAGAGGTCAGGCCAGATGGTGCAGATGCGGGTAAGCCGACTGTGCAGGGATTTTTTTCGGGAAGCCTGAGGGATGTCAGGGGAGTGGAGGGAAAAGCTATCGCTGTCAGTCATTGTATGTCCGCAACTGTGATTACTGGAATGAATTGATTCTCTCACGGCGCAGGCTGAACCACAAAGCGAATATGATAACGAAGAGAGTACAGAAATGCTGCCATTGAGTGTTTTAGAATGGAAGCCCACTATTTAGCAAGCCTATTCTTCTGCCACATTCGCTGCCGGAGTTCTCTGAGCTGGGACGGATGACTTTCCCCTTATTGTGATCATCTGACGCTCAATGTGCTGCACAACCCTCATCGGCAGCAGAAGAGGGCAAACCGGATATGGCTGTGTGAATCGCCACGGATAACCTAGACACTTCTGAGCCGTTGATAATATAGGTTTTCATATTCAGCCGGTGGCATCTGCTCGCTCGGACCATGCCGACGCTTACTGTTATAAAACATTTCGATATAATCAAAAATATCGCTTCTGGCTTCGTCTCTCGTTCCGTAGATCCTTTTCTTAATCCGTTCACGTTTCAGTAGCTGGAAAAAGCTTTCCGCAACCGCGTTGTCGTGGCAGTTACCGCGACGACTCATGCTGCCTTCCAGACCGTGTGATTTCAGGAACGACTGCCACTCATGGCTCGTGTACTGACTGCCCTGGTCCGAATGAATCAGCACCTGTTTTTGGGGATTACGCCTCCACACCGCCATCAGTAATGCGTTCAGGACAATCTCTTTTGTCATGCGGGGTTGCATTGACCAGCCGATAACTTTTCGGGAGAACAGGTCAACCACCACGGCCGGATACAGCCAGCCTTCGTGGGTTCGGATGCAGGTTATGTCCGTCACCCAACGCTCATCCGGTGAGTCCGGATTGAACTGCCGCTGGAGCCTGTCGGGTGTCACGATGCTGGCTTCGCCTGTACGTGCCCGTGGGCTACGGTACCCAACCTGAGCCTGTATTCCGGCACGCTTCATCAGCCGCCAGACCCGGTTCACTCCGCACTGCTGTCCGGTATCACGCAGATCGAGACAGATCTTGCGATAACTATAGACGCAGCCAGACTCAGGCCAGAACTGTTTGATCTGCCTGGTCAGCATCTGGTCTGTCTGGTGACGCTGTGAATGTGGCTGCTGAAGCCAGAAATAAAATCCACCCGGATGGACATCCAGAACCCGACAGAGCAAACGAACAGGCCAGCAACGGCTGTTGTCGCGGATAAAGGCGTACCTCAGCCGGACAGCTTTGCGAAGTACGCCGCGGCTTTTTTTAATATGTCCCGTTCGTCCGTAACCCGCTTCAGCTCTTTCTGAAGACGGCGGATCCCGGCCTGAGCATCTGACTGTTCATTATGAGTGGAAGAATCCGGACCGTACTTCTTTATCCAGGCGTAAAGACTGTGAGTGGTGATATCGAGACGTGTTGCAACACTGGAAACAGAATGACCACGATCAACAACCTGTTTGACAGCTTCAATTTTAAACTCTTCAGGATAACGCTTACCGCTCATGGGCACCTCTCTTTAAGTCATCTTATATGACTCTGAGGTGTCTGTTAAACCCGTGGCGATTCAGTGGGCTGTTGTCACGCAGCCGATCTTTCCCTTTGTCTTTGTAGGGCGTAAGTCCTCAATATTCTGTTCGTGTTCGCTGGAGTAGTAGTGCAGGTGCTGGTATGGCGGTTTCACCGCTCCGGTTGTCCTGCAATGTGAGTAGCCTGACGGTTGCCTGCGATTCTGGTGCTCAACGGTCAGCATTTTACGCAGGCGCCGAGTGATGACGCTTCTGACCATCCTGCCCTCATCCTTCTGCCAGCCGCGGATGTTAAACTGGTCCGTACGTTCACAAATGTCCACGGCCGGCGATTCATGCTGACGATATTCTTCTACATGGCTTATGCCGGTCATTTGTTCATTCTTGGGTACAATCTGGTGCCATTGCTGTGAGAGCATCCGTGCTTCTGCCTTCTGGAACGTTACGTCGTAATACCTTTAGGAAGTGATGTCTGGTGACTGTGTACAAAATAACGTATGAGCACAGTATTAACAGAGAAACCCGGATCGAAGTAAGCGTCGTACCACCACAACATCTTGGATAAAGGGGCTGAAACGCTAACTTAAATGCACATATTATCAAACAGTCGGACATCTCTCGTGGAATCCGATACTCAGATCTGGCACGCAACGAGCCCCCGCCGCGTTTACTCCAATGATTTCAAATTCAGACTGGTTGAGCTGGCCACCAGCCGGATGTCAGTGTCGCCGATATTGCCCGTACGCACGGGGTCAACGAAATGCTATATTCAAATGGGTCCGCCTCTGGCAGAAAGAGGAGCGCGTATACTGCCGATTCCTGGTCCTCATTCCACCGGCCCGGCACTGCCAGTTTAGATCGTGCCCGACTATATCGGGCACGCACGTTAAGGGAACGACGACAACCTGATCAGCCACACCTCGCCGCAGTAGCCCACGCTGGACAATCCTGACCCGGAGACGTTGCTCCGTATTATCCGGGAACTTGTCGCACATGATCACGCTTCTTGCCGGCAGCTGTATCTGGATCGTCGCCGGCATTACCGGCTTGAGTAAAGGGTTTAACGTGCTGACCGAGCTGGTGCAGAACACCCTGAAAGGAGGCAGGATATCAGGATAAGCGCGGACGGAAGCGAGGGGATGAGCAACGCCCACATTATGCTGCTCGTATTCTAAGATCGCGGGTTCTCCGCGATGGCTATGAAATAATTGGCTTACGTGCCGATACGGATCGATATCGATCATGTTTACCGGCATGCGTCAGAGGATTTGCTGATAAAGAGCGCGTTCGCCGATCCCTTCACCCGAAAGCCTGCTCGGAATATCGCGTGTCATGGTTCCCAGATGACGATGGGCGCGTTTGTAGCCTCCAGCGGCCTGTTTTTTCGACCGGTTGCGGCCCTTGACAGGGTTCCAACTGCTTATGTTGTCGGTTCACGGCGATCGCGTTGCCAACATTGTCCTGACCGATCCTTAACCGGATGACGAAGTTCGCGCCGTCCGAAAGCGGGAAAGAGCTTTGATGAAGGTCACGCCCACGGATGGGCTCGTGATGGCCTTAACGACAGACCGGGCGTGGCCTGGATGATGTCCTGAACCAGCGCAGCACAACCCCCGCCATAAGCGCAGGCCAGAAATGAGAGGCCTGCGAACGGCGTAATAATAAAGGGAAATAATTAGGCTAACATTAACGCTTGTCGAAAGGCACTGTGGCTGTGGTTGTGTTATTATTGCCTTCGTCACCACCACTTATTGTTAATAGTAACAAGCCAGTTACGGCTGTTACGATGGCAACTCCTGCTAATTCTGAGTTTCCTAATGCATAATCAGATGCATCGCTTCCTGCTGCGCCTCCCTCCTGCACTTGTTCTGCATAAGAATTGCCATAACTGATGGCAAGTATAATAAAAAATACACATTTTAAACATGCCATTTTTATGCTCTCGTATCTGAAAGGACAAATGACATTTTAAATAAAATTATAATAAATAGAGATAAAATTAAGAAATTCCTCTGCTATATATAAAAAATTAAGAAATACCTCTTCCATTTTTTTTGGAAAAATAATTATGAATGTGTTGAAAATAAGAAAATCCTCAGTTAACAGATTTTGGTATATATGATAAATAATGATTGAGGATTAAAATTCTTAAAGTTTTTTCATGTGCCACTTTAGCACAGATGCATTAGTTCTTGGGAGATACTGGTATGAAAATTAAAATAAACATTTTGCTCAGCAAAATTTGTTGTTCATACACAAAAAGCGGTATGATTAGTTTGGTTGAAAGAATCGGAAATGACAATGCCATAAAAATAGAAGTTGATTTCAAAGCACCATTTGAAACAAAACGGTCCATATTAGTTATAACAAAAGGTCATTTTGTTCCTTTCACTTTGGTAGATACACCATTCATTGTTATATCTGATAAGGTTTCTGTTGATGTTTTATTGGATATATTAATCAACCTTGCTGGTGGAAAATTAAGTGAATACATTAGAATAATTAGACTTGGACGCAGAGAAGGCTCCATCGTGAAAGAGATGATTTTTGAGAGGACTGATTCTGAAATTTCATCTTTATTAAAAATTAATAAAAAAACGATATCTTCATATAAAGATAATATAAAGAAAAAAATATCGGCATACTCTAGAATTGATGTTTTCTACGCTTTCAATGTTTTTTTCACGGAAGAAAATTTATGCAAAGCGTAAATAAAAATCGCCTCAATATATGCAACTATAAGAAAGATGTTTTTATGCAAAAGTAATCTAAGAAATATGTAAACCTTTGCACAATATAATCTAACAGTATTTATTATCAATCTACTGGTAATATTACCATGCATCTTTTTTAAACATTAAATAGTTCAATGGTAGTTGGTATTTTAATCAAAAAATATGTTAGCGCAATAATTTCGAGCCTAAAAAAGGTGTAGGCGAAATTTATCAAAAAACGATATACTACTATATATTTGTTGATTTTTTTTTGAAAAAAATCGCTAAAACAGTATTTGAATATTTCGAAAGTTAGCGTTTTTTTTTGCGTGATTGGCCTAATTCACGTGAGCGAATCAAGAAAAAATGTTTACAAAATGCAAATAGGATTACAAGCAAAAGAAACAATATCGAAGCTGAATCAATGATAATCATTTTAGTGAACTCATTGTGGGGTTTATTTATTTAACTATTAAATATCTGAATCAGTCAATAACTATTTATAAATTAGGATTAGCCCTATTAATCTTCAACAGCTTCGGAAAGTGTTATGTTGATAATGTTTATAAAAATTATTCATAAAAGATAAAAAATATTTTCTATTCTAAAGCATCGTCAATTAACAGAGTCTAAAGCCCAATAATATGAAAGCGTAACTAAATATGTTTTCCGAAAACTATCACGTGTTCTACCAAGATCCTTTTCAAACGTACTAAGATTACGATAAACTAAGAGCCTATCCCATTAGGACTTTATTCCAGACGATGAGACCACAGGCAAAATGCAACATGGCCTCGTAATTTTCGGTCTTCTTTTCCCATCGGATCAGGACCCGGCGAAAGCGATTCATCCAGCTATGTGTTCTTTCGACAACCCAGCGATGGGCTTTCAAGTCCGTTTTTTTACTGGCATCAGACTCTTCTTTGCGGGACTGGATATGCGGCTCGTAGCGGCGGCTCTGTAGATATGCTTTCAGCCAGCCTGCATCGTAGTGACCTTTGTCCAGGCAGAGTCTGAGTTTTTGTCCCGGACGCCCCGTCTGAAGGGCATCGGGCGTATCTGCAACCCGTTTGATGTCGTGCGTGTTCGCTGCTGCGACGACCAGCGACAGAGGAAGTCCGTTGGCATCTGTCATCAGACTGCGCTTTACACCTTGTTTCCCTCTGTCCGTGGGATTACGGCCTGTTTTTTTGTTCCTGACAGCGGTGATTTGGTCATACAGCCGTCCACTAACAACCATGACCAGTCAATGCCGTCCAGATGTTCACAGGCAAGCAAACCGTTCTGCCAGAAGCGCTCAAAGACACCTGCGTCACGCCATTCCTGGAAGCGCCGGTGCGCAGAACCCGATGAACATATCCCCGTGGCGTTCAGGGCGTTCCACTGGCAACCGGTCCTGAGAACAAAGAATATGGCATCCATGGCAGCGCGGTTATCAACGCGTTTACGGTGAGTACCGAGCGGATGATTGGTTTTGTGCTCAGGGATAAGTGGTGCCATTTTTTCCCAGATCTCATCGCTTATCCGCCATTTTCTGCCAGTCATATTTTTGCCTTCAGAAATTACCATTTACGACACTCTGACAATCCCTTCTGGGATAGGTTCTTAGACACCAGAGAATATCGAAGGTGAAGGCGAGCGATAAAATCTAGAGATGAGAGCGCTTTGGTAACAAGCACCCAAGGTGCTTAACTCACGTTATTTACTTTAAAGCTGATGATGTTGTCACTACGCTGATTCATAACGTAAATCATGCTGCCATTAAACGAGAATGTCAGCGTTATGAGTGAGTCACCCCACGCCCACACATCATCTGTGTGTCAGTGTACCGTCGGCATTGACCTGAAAATGCGCGATGCTGTCATGCAGGAGATTAATCATGTATAATTTTCCCCGGCTATCCATAAACCCGGTTGCAAATTGATGCATTTATAACTGGCAGGCAGCGTTGAGAACGTGGCCTTTTCCTGCAAGACACCGATATATGGATTAATGGGGTAGTGCGTGAGGGTGGAGGCTCTTCGTTGACTAACTAAAAACAAAATGGCGTGGACATGCATCTTCAAAAGAGGCATTTGTTCATACAGGTTTAGCAGGCGTCGGCGTATCTTCCTAATTCAGATGGTACTACTGGCAAATGCAACCCAGCCCTAGATCCGCCGAGTAAACAGATTTACCATCTGGATCGCTTGCAACCGTATGTGCATGAGGACCATTGTGATCGCTAATGGCAAACTGTCTTCTACCGTCGCCGCAGGCTTGCTTGCTCCGGCTAGTCCACAGCCTGATGATGGTCAATGGCTTTACTTAGTTTGCCCTATGGAGTAATCCCTAACACAGAAATGCTGCCGCTGACATAATTGGCGATCATCAGGTAATACTGATTGAGTGTTAGAGACAGGTAAACCGGCCCATTACCTTGTATGTCGACTTGATTCAATGGAGCGCCGTTAGTACCGATCTGATAAGTAGTAACGGTCCCACTGGCAACGTGGAGTGTTTACCATCGGATGAAGCCACCATCTGAGCTTGATCGGTAATTGGCTCACCAGCTTTTTTCCGGACGGTTAACCCTGCACATTGATGGTGAATCGATATACACCTTCGCCATTAGGATTATAAGTTCCTGCATAAGCATAAGATGCCTGACTATGGGCGACACAAAAGTTGTGACGCTTGCAACGGCAATTGCCGCCAGAATTAATTTATTCATGATTTTTTCTTACCATTCAGTGCAATTAATCAAAAGGGTGTGCGGAAGATTTACTGGACTGATCGATTAGATTAGCCCCGGTTTTTGCCGGTATGTTTCAGGGCTCACTGCGCTCAGCGACAGCTCGATCCGACGACTATTATACCAGCGTATGTAGCCATCAATCTGCTTCATAAAGTCATCAAGCGTTACGCCTGACCAGTTGCTGCCATATACATCTTGTTTTCAGCTGCCCGAAGGACCCTTCACATGCCGCATATCTGGCGAGCACCCTTTGCGCGACATTGAACGTGTGAGCCCCGAGGATGATATTCTCTGTAACCACTCTGGATATCGGTCATGCCCGCCACGATCGCTGTGTATGATCGGGTGTTCGTTGGGTTGTAGCGCCTCGACCGCACTTTCCAGCATACGGTTGGCAAGCATCGCAATCGCGTCAGACCGGATGACTACCGACCAGCCACACCTTGCTGTCAAAGCAGTCCACCACTGGTGACAGCCACACTTTATCTGCTGGCAACTGGAACTCCGTGAGATCCGTCAACCACTTCTGATTGGACAGTACAGCATTAAAATCCCTCACAAGAAGATTATCAGGGGCCGGGCCGATTTCTCCGCAGTACGAGCTGTAGGGCGTGCTGTGCTTACAACAAATGTTTCTTCTGACATCAGCCCGCGCACGACCTTTTCAGAGAGTCGGACGCCTTCATGACAGAGCATTGCGTGCAGGCGGCGGTAGCCGTAACACTGGTAGTTGGCGTGGAAGAGCTCTGCCAGAGGAACACGAACAAAAGCGTGCTTGCCACCGGTCTGCAGCGCGGCGATAGAAATAGTTGCTGCGGGCGGGCCCCGGGGTGCTCAACAGCACCAGCAGCGGATATGTTTCTCTCAGGGCATCAGCGACCTTTGTTTTTTCCCTGTTGTCAGGGGACCTGCGCTGATGCCCTGATCTCTTTTTATAATTTCATCCGCTTTCTTCAGGATATCATGCTCCATCTGTAACCGCTGGATTTCCTGCCTGAGCTTGTCCCGCTCATTGCGCAGCTGTCGATATCTTCTGTTTCGGATGCTGTTTTGCGTTTGCGCATTGAACGATAGGTCCCGCCACCAACAAGTTCATCCTTCCACTTATACAATAGTTGACGGCTGGCATCCACATGCTGAGCGATTTCCCGGGCGTACAGCCCGCCTGGCTTTACGCTAACCTCTGATGTAAAGGGCGCTCAGGATTGGAGGTGCCGGTCATGATACGACGCTTACCCGGCAGAAGTTCATCCAGCCAACAGTTGAGTATCGCGGTGCAGGGGGGAGCCCAGCTCACGGCACGTGATGGCCAGGCAGCGCCCATGTGTGAAAAATGATCAACAGCAGCTGTTTTACGCGGTGGAGTAGCGTGGTTTCCGCTTAACACTTTTACAGTGCCGTCATCCGCTTCCATGCTTCAATCCAGCGTCGGAGATGGCGTTCTGTGGGATAACCCAGCTCACGAACACCAGCTACGATTTTTTTGCCGTATTTAAAGTACTACTCGATTGCACGAAGGCGGTCCGCTTCGGAATACATAATTTGAGAGCCCAGGAAAGCGTCCGCACTCCCATTGACGCTGATATGGCTTTCCGTGTCAAACCAAAATAGCTGGTTTGGCCGTTTATTTACAAATTAAATTCCACTGAGAGTGGCGTAGCAGTAAATCCGACGGTGGACACGCTGATATTCGCGGGTTGAATACCGTATACAGAAGTCCGTCTATGAGTCTGCCACTTTCTACGTTGCGAATCAGCATTGCTCTGCTGTCGCTAAGCGTCAACGTGGGTTCTTCCTGTACCGGGCTACACCGCCTTCAGAAAATCAATAACTGCCGTTATTTCATAAAGTTATTTCTATTATACCGGTTTCCGACATTGTGATTGTGGTGTAACAGACATGGTTATCCGACCTGTATCCCAGATAAAATTCGGCAGCTCGCGCACGACAGCGACAATTGTTATATTGACATGCTCTCCCCTGGCCTGAAGTTTGCGGTATCTTCTGCAAAGCCTTATTTGTGCATCCCATGCCCTGTCAATAATGGGTTTGGGTAAGTTTTCCTGCCGCTTCTGTATTGCAGGACTGATACGGGCCGGATGCCGGTAACTCCAGGCAGCTTCGACCAGCAGTTTTCTGGCAAAGCTGTTACCTGTTTTAGTTATGCTGCACTGATGTCTGCTTCCTCCGGATGAATATTCCGAAGGGGTGATACCAGACCATGACATCAGTTGACGTGGATGTTCGAAACGAGCCAGATCACCCAGCTCAGAAACTAACTCAACTCCCGTAATGAACTGGACACCCAGTGCTTCAATGACCAGGTAAAGCCGACATTCGATAACCGCTTTCCGCAGCATAGCTTCCAGTCGCCGCATTGCGCAAACTGATCTTCTATCGTACGTCTGTGCTCGTCGAAAGCTAATTGTCACCACACACTCGAAAGAATATTTACTCAGCCGGCGGCGATGCACGGGTCCCCAGTCTGCCTGTCCGATATAATGGATCCCATGGACCAGAAGAAACGACTTCAGTCGTTGTCGTGCATGCCGTAAACTATCGCGGGCAGATGCCCACGCCCGGGCTAAACCCCGAAATGCCTCATCTTCAACGCCGGGAACGTAGGCAGCAGAATTCATAACGCTCGAAACGCGCCCGGCTCCGCCGTAGTGTTGGGTGATTAACATTGTGGAGTGGAATGTTATTGAGCACACCTCAGATAGCCTGACGCTGAGTATGACTCTGGCAGAACCGTGTCCGTGGAAAGGGCATGTAATACAGCGGATTGCGCTGCAGATGCGCCTGGAAATCCATAGTGATGCAGATACGTTTCCGGCTTATGCCGGGTGGCATCCTTGGTTTTTGAAACATCTGCATTACGATGATGACCAGAGTGAACTGGACGTTTAGTTCATGGCGGACTGACAAGAATGAACTTTCCACCGGTGAGCGGATAACTCCACAACCAAGTCCTTGGGATGATTGCTTTGGTTTTACCCAAGGGGTGAACACCAAACCGGTTTGGTTCGGCCAGCTCACGGTGGATATGACTTTCGCTGCACATAGTCTGGTTATCTTAATAAGCAATCTGATACGATTTTTGTCAACCCCCTCACTCAGGTACCTAATGATATTAATCGAACACCATAGTTTGTTAGGCAGAAATAACCACTTATTATTTAATTTGAATGAAAGTTTACCAAATACATTAATTAATGGATTGTCTAGCCTGGAGACAAATTATGTCAAAATTAGATTGATTACACTTGATCAGTCATATCATGGTATTATCAATGACTTAAAATATGAAAATGAGCCTTGTACCATTCGCTCTGAAAATCTTACGCTTTTAGCTGCTTCGCGCTTTGCTGGCACGGCCCAGATATGTGCTTTCAGATTGGATGACTCTACCCTAAAATCCTGTTCCCCGCAGGTTCGCTGCAGCTGATTGCATCGTACCTTTGAGTGGCTAACGTGCCACTATAGATAAACCATCGCTGACGCGGAACAGATGCAGCCGTTCTGTTGGGAGAGAAAGGGATAATAAATCACCTTCGCTGACGCTGATATTATCCGCCTGATGCAGTGTCGTCTTACTGCCATTTCCTTCAATATGCCCGTACATGTAGGTTTCCGTACCAATCAATTCGGCATAGTCAATCCTGAAAGGTAGGGTATTTTCCCCTGTGGTCGTTTGCAATTGCAGATGGCTGGGGCGAACCCCCAGTTCAATCGGCATACCGATACTGGCAAGTTTGGGATTAACTGTTACCACGACCTCAGGAAATGCATTAATTGATATCGTAGCCTGGTTGCCTGCCAACGCAGATATTGTGCCCTGGTAAAAGTTCATTTTAGGCGAGCCGATAAAGCCTGCGACAAAGCGGTTTTTTGGATAACTGAATAATTCCAATGGCTTATCGAATTGTTCGACAATGCCGCCATTGAGAATAGCGATACGATCGGCCATGGTCATCGCCTCGATTTGATCGTGCGTGACGTAGACGATAGTACTTTTCAGACGCTTATGCAGGTTGATTATTTCCGAGCGTGTATCAACGCGAAGCGCGGCGTCGAGGTTAGATAGCGGCTCATCAAACAGGAAGACACTTGGCTGGCGTACGATTGCCCGTCCAATCGCTACGCGCTGACGCTGGCCGCCAGATAGTGAACGGGGTTTACGGGCCAGACAGGACTCTATTTGCAGCATTTTGGCCGCTTCCAGCACCCGCTGTTGAATGTCGGCTTTCGACATCCGGGTATTTTCCAGCCCAAACGACAGATTTTGGGCGACTGACATATGCGGATATAAGGCATAGGACTGAAACACCATCGCAATCCCTCTATCGCTGGAGGATACGCGGGTGACATTTTTGCCGCCGATACTTATTTGGCCGGACGTAGAGTCTTCCAGCCCGGCGATCAGGCGCAGCAGGGTGGATTTTCCACAGCCCGAAGGGCCAACAAAAACGACAAACTCGCCGTCCTTGATATCCAGATCCACCCCTTTAATGATCTGTACATCGCCAAATGATTTGGTGATATTCGCCAGCGTAAGTTGTGCCATCAAATGCTCCGCCACTGCTCAGGTATCAAGAATTCATTCTGTCGAATAGTGGTTACTACGCGCGACAGAATGAATGGATTGACGTATAATGGCTAAATTTAATTTAGTTCGTCAATGTTCCGAACTAAATTATTGAGATAATGTGACGTAGCACAAAAAACAGTCCAACAACGATGCCCAACGGCGTCGGCCAGGCTAGATATTTTTGGGGAGTTGAACCTGCTTCGAAAAATCTTTTAACCCAAACAACAGATTATGTAACTTATTCAACGAGATCGCCACCGCACCGGTCAGCGTGGCTTGCGCACCCAGCGTACTGCACTCCAGTACTATCGGATGAGGGGCGCAGCTATGCAGGTAATAGCTGATGCGTTCTACCAGCTCGGGACGTGTCCCAATGTTGCCACCAATAATGATTTTTTCCGGATCAAACAGCGAAGAAACCGACAGCACCAGCAACGCGGCAATCCGCGCCGTTTCTTCAATGGCGATAAGCGCAGCGGGTTCTTTGTCGACGTAGCGGTTCAGAATATCACGCACGGGTGTATCACAGAGTCCTCCGGCAAAATGATAACGTCGGCTGATTCCACTGGCGCCGATTGCGGACTCCAGCGTTCCATGGTGGCGATTTTCTGACGCATAGGCATCGGCACCCAGCGGCAGGTAAGATATCTCACCTGCCGCACCCATCGCACCTCGCAGTAAAATTCCTTCCAGCAGCAGACCCAGGCCAACCCCCGTCCCCAGCGAGATAAATGCCAGTGAATGGGCATCCTGACCGTGCCCGCGCCAGTACTCCCCGATCGCCGCCGCATTGACATCGTTCTCAATCAATACTTCACAGTTAAAGACATGTCGCATGGCATTAAGCAGTTTAAACTCCTCCATATTATTCATATTTGGGGCAAAGGAGAGGGTGCCGGTTTGTTGATTAACCACCCCTGGAATGGCCATGCTCACACTGTGTAGCTTGCGCGGTTCGATGTTTAAACTGGCGAGCAGGGCATCTTTTAACTGACAAAGTTTTTTGACCAGATTGTCGCCACCAGTGTTGTCGTTGGCATCTTCGTAGTGCGCGACCTCTTTGCCGCGAAGATTCACCAGACTGAGCCGAATGGTGGTCGCACCCACGTCCATGCCCAATACGTAAAACAGATCGTCGGATATTTCATAGTTCATTGCGGCGCGGCCCACTTTACCCGAGGCCAAACCGCATGGGCGCACCCAGCCGCGTTCCTCCAGCGTGAGGATCACCTCAGAGATGGTCTGTTTAGAGAGTGTGGTCGCCTTGGCCATCTCTGCGCGTGAGGCTGGCCCTGAATGTAATAGGTACTCCATTACTGCATGTACTGATATTTGGCGTAGAACTGGAACATCGTTTTCTATTTCAATCATTTAGTCATTCTCTATGATAAACCGCTACGTATCTATACCTGCATATGCACAATGAAACAACAGAGTATCATTTAGTGAAAACGTCGTTCATCTCTCATTTTTTAAAACTTTCTGACGCAAACAGATAATAAATTTACTGCCTGTATTGACGGATAACAGTAGGGAGCGTTATTAATTCGTAAAGTTGATTAACTAATTATAACAAAACCCGCTGCTGGAAAAAAGGACAGCATATGGTGAACCTTAGGCCCCTGAATAAGACCATAAAATTAGTATTATCGCAGTTAGATCGTCTGCCGCCGTCGGCATCACCCGCCTGGGTGTCAGTGTTTGATATTTCGCCAGAAATGGCACAACAGATGCTTAATATGCTTGAAAAACAGCAGATCATTCAGCGTACGTCAGAAAGCATTTGTTTGCACCCTCAGTCGCCAGTGGTTATTGGTTTCGATCTGGGTGGGACCAAAGTCAAAGGGCGGTTGGCATCATTGGATGGTCGGGAGCTGGTTCAGGTTGAACAACCAACTCGTAAAGGTGATGAACAGTCCGCGTTGCAACAGATGGCGCAGCTAGCCAGGTCTATGCTGAAACAGGCTGGAATTCCGCCACAACGTTTACAACAGGTGGCTATCGGCATTCCGGGAGCGATAGATAAACTGGGTAATGTGAATCTCTCCCCTAATTTGCGCCTCCCCAGCCAATTGCCGGCATTATTTGCCCTGACCGATACGCTGCATTGTCCGGTCACTTTTGAAAACGACGTCAATCTGGCGGCGCTCGGAGAATATCACCAGGGGCATGGACAGAACAGTGATTCGTTGGTGTTCATTGCATTTGGTACTGGCGTCGGGATGGGCATTATCGTGCAGGGCAATATTATTTGCGGCCATGCGGGCATGGCCGGGGAGATCTCGTTACTGCCGCTCAGCGCGACGCCTTACGAGGATGCACGAGTTTCAGTCGGTGGAATATTTGAAGATCGCGTCAGTAGCCAGGCTATCCGCCAGCGCTACCAGGGAGGGGGTACGGAAGTGATTGATATTTTCCGTCATGCGGAAAAGGGCGACGTACAGGCGATTGCGGTGCTGGAAAATACGGCGCGGATCGCGGCTCTCGGCGTGGCTTCAGCCGTTAGTATGCTTAATCCTCAGTGGTTGATTCTGGGCGGCGGCATCGGCACCAGACCTGCATTTTATCAACAAATCCAGCACTTTGTTCGTCAGTTACTGCCGGTCCCGGTTCAGATCACCGGCAGTGCGTTGGGTGATGATGCCGGTGTTATCGGTGCCGTTTATCTTGCCCATCAGCGTTGTCTGACGGCCATTAGTTATCATGACGTAGAGGGACAGCCAGCATGAATTTCATCCACACACCGACACCTGCATTAGCACTTACTCCACAGGATGATGGGCAGCTATCCAGCCAGTCTGCGCCGTTGTTACCCTTTATGGGGCGTCGCCTGCAAGGTACCTTTTCGGCGGAGGGCATAGTGGCGTTTGCCGTGTGGGGCAGCGGTTCGCTGGGTTACGTGCATGTCTCTGCGTTTCAGGGATCTTGTCTGCTGGCACCTAATCGGCTGCTAACGAACGAACAAGGGTTTTATCTTGCGCAATCACAGCCAGTTATTTTGCTGACCAACGCGCAGTATCTGCGTTTTTACCCCGCACGCAAGCGTGCCTGGTGGGATCAAAAGGGCGGAAAGTCACGCAAAGAGATTTCCGCTGCACGGCGTTGCTGGACGCTGCCCTGGGGCGTGGTGATTATTGAACAGCGTGATAACGATGTGTTGATTGCCGCAGGTAACGACAAGGCGGAAGCCGAACGCGGCCTGGCACTCAGTGCGGAGCAGATCCGCGAAGAGGCGGCGGGCTATGTTGCTTATTGTGATCAGCTACCTCAGGCTCAGCCCCTTATGCGCAGCATGGTCATGCAGAGCACTCATGCCGCGTTATCCAGTATCCGTTATGATCATACTGGGTGTTTTTCTGGTTTGGCCGCAGGGATGGATTACAGTGCGCCGGCCCGCACCTATTACCGTGACGGTTACTGGACGCTTCAGGCTCTGTTAACGCTTGAGCCACAGATTGTGCTGGAAGAAATCCACCTGCTGGCGGCTGGCCTGCAACCAACGGGGGAAGCGCCGAGCGGCGTGATTCTGAATGGCCCCGGTCTGTCCGATGCCTGGGAAGACGCGCGGACATATAACCCTGCGGTGAAAGAAAATCACAGCCGACCACAGGACTGGTGGAGCGATCACTTTGATAGCCCGCTATTTTTTATTTTATCGATTGCCGATTATGTGCGTAGCACCGGGGATCTCTCACCGTGCGAACAATACTGGGCGCAGATCGCTGTCATTATTTCCCGTTATGAAAGCTTCATTGAGCACAATAACGGCTTGCCTCAAAAGCCAGCACATAACGATCGCGACTGGGCCGACAATGTCTACCGGTCGGGTTATGTCGCTTACGATTTAGGGCTGTGGATCGGCGCTGTGGATACTGTCGCTGAATGGGCGCAACAACGTGATCCCGCACTGGCTGCGCGCTGTGAAAAACTGGCTGTGCAGGCACGCCTTCATCTTGATGAAGCTCTGTTACAACCCGGCGGACACTATGCCGACTACGGTTGCCCGAACGATTTTATTGAAGACCACTTTACGCTGGATAGCCTGACGCTGTTGCGCTACGGCGCGGTTTCTCATGAACGGGCGCAGCAGGTGCTGCGCCAGGTACAAAATCAGTTGGAAACACGTCATAACCCGCGTCAGAAGTATGGTGACTGGGGCGTAATGTGTGCCTGGCCGCCATTTAAACGCCGTCGCGATACCCGTGCAAAATCGGCATTTGTGATGCGCTACCACAACGGAGCCGATTGGCCGTATCTGGATGGTCTGTATGCCGATACGTTACTGCGCTATGACATGCCTGGCAGCGAGTATCCATTAACTCGCTGGTGGCAAACTTGTCTGGAACAGGGGTGGGCTGGCGCGGTGGAGTATTTCTCGCCGCCGTTTGGCCGCGGATCGCTGTTACAGGGATGGAGTGGTATGCCTGCTGCCGTGGTGATGAAGTACCGTCATCATTTCACTCCGGCACAGTAATAACCATATATTTGAATCGTGTTTGACGTCGTTACTTTGATCAGGACAACACATTATGAAAAAGAGATTTGCTATCGCTATATTGACCGGTGCCATCGCTCTTGTCTGTTCGTCCCTACAAGCCGCTGAATTAACCATTATGTGGTATGAAACGGATAAAAATGAATCCACGGTGCTTAAAGAACTGTTAAGTGAATATACCCAGCAGCATCCGGAAACCACGTTTAACCTGCAACTGGTGCCTTACGATAATGTGATCCAGAAATTCCGCCAGTATGCAGCTTCAGGGTCAGGTATGCCGGATATTTCCAAAACCTCATCAATGGAGGCGGTGATCCGTCCTTACCTGGTCGACTTTAATCAATACTTTGGCAAAGATTATCTCGATCATTACATCAAGGGGTGGGCAGACGGCGCGCGATTGGGCGATAAAGCTATCGCGGCCCCTCTGTACGTCACGGCCACCGGGCTGCTGTTGAACACGGATGCGTTTAAAAAAGCGGGCGTCGCCTTGCCTGATGTGAACAAGGGGTGGACATGGGAAGAGTTTCTCCCGAAAATCAAAGAGGTATCTCAGAAATCGGGTACCCGATATCCGCTGGTCTGGGACGTGTCTGCCAGCCGTTGGATCATCCATGAATACCAGTACGGAAACTATCTGTTCTCGACAGAACCTCCCTATAAGGTCGTGATGGACAAACAGAAGGCCGCAGATACTCTTGCTAGCTTTGTCAACATAGCCGATGAATACATGCCACAAGGCCAGTGGTCGGGAGCGAGTTCGGATAATCCCAAAGAATTGTTTATAGGTGGACAGGCAGTGGCCTGGATGACCGGTAGTTGGCAGCTCAGTTCTGTGGCGCAGCGCGCTAAATTTGACTGGCGTGCCGGTTATACGCCGAAGGGTACCACCCGTTCCAGCGTTTACGGCGGTGAATACGTCGTTGCCTTTAATACCAGTAAACATCTGGATGAAACCACCAGGGTCGTACAATGGCTAACCTCGCCGCTCATTCTGCAACGGTTAGCGGTACCTGTTGGTATGATCCCCGCCACGCTGTCGGATAAACCTGTCAAATACAATACGGTGAAAATCAGTCAGGCTATGGAATTGATGCAGCATGAACTGGTGGACAGCCCGACTTATGCAGCAACCGATCAGGCTAATCAGGCGATGCAGTTTGTCTGGGCGCCGATAAAAGATGCGGTTATGCAGGCGGTCACCCATCAGATCACGCCAGAACAGGCGATTGATAAAATCATGAAGGCCGGGCGGGACGGATTAGAGGCTGCAAAATGAAAGTGATGAATCAGGAGCCAACGGCCCCACGCGGATCTCAAGGTGGCTCAACATCGTTTAGGTGTGGTATCAGAAAACTATGGCCTTATTTGTTGATCTTACCCTCACTAGGGCTGTTGCTGCTATTCACCTTCTATCCATTAGTGCAGGGATTCTGGATGTCGGTGTTTCAGCGTGGTGTAGTGGTACTGCCGCAGATAGCCAGTACCCAGCCCAGATTTGTGGGCATCGACAACTTTATTCATGTTTTCGCCGATCCGGAGTTCCAGCAGGTGTTACTGCGGACGGTGATGTTTGTCGTGTTTGCTGTTCCGCTCAATCTCGTGGTTGCACTGGGCATGGCGTTGCTTTTGGCTCCGCAAATCCGTGGTTTTGGGCTGGCGCGTACCATCGTCTTTTTCCCGTCGATGATCAGTCTGTTGACGATTGGCATCATGTGGAAGTGGCTGTGTGGCTATAACTCCGGGCTGATCAACTATGTGCTCAGCCTGCTGGACCTCAGCCCGGTTCCCTGGTTACAGAATGATACGATGGCGCAGGTTGCCGTGGTGATTGTCTGGGTATGGGCCAGCGCAGGTTTCAATATGATGATTCTGTTAGCCGGGCTGACGGCGATCCCGGGTGATTTGTATGAGGTTTCCCGTATCGATGGAACGAGCCGCTGGCGTACCTTTACCCGCATTACGTTACCGCTGTTACAGCCCAGCATAGTAGTGGTTATTGTGCTGTCGTCGATCGAAGCGTTTAAGGTGTATGAACTGGTGATTTCGCTCACCGGTGGGGGGCCTGGGCGTTCTACAGTCTACCTGATCCAGACTATCTATGAAAATGCCTTTATGCAGCCCGCGACGGCGGGGATTGCGGCAGCGCAGTCAGTGGTGCTGTTTGCAATTTTATTTACCCTTTCGGTGATCCAACTTCGCTTGTCGAGGAGCTTTAAATGAATCGTTCATCTTTGACGGTGCGCTGGGTAATTATTGGCATAATGCTGCTGTTCTTTCTGTTACCTCCGATCTGGATTTTTTCCAATGCGTTGAAGTCTGTTGATGAAATTTTCGCCTGGCCGCCCTCTCTGTGGCCAGAGACACCGTCACTGGAAAACTTCTTTGATGTGTTCCAGAACACCAATTTTGTGCAGATAACAGGCAATTCATTCATTGTTTCTATTACGTCGGCGGCCCTATCGGTTGCAATCAGCGTCATGGCGGGCTATGCCCTAGCGAAGTTCCGTTTTCGCGGCGATACCTTGATCTTTATGATTATTATGTGTGCACTCATGATCCCACTGCAAATCATCCTGATCCCGATTTTTCTGTTATTACGCGACCTGCATTTACTCAATACGTTGTGGGGGGTGATCATTGCCCCGGCGGCCACACCAACCGGTGTTTTTCTGATGCGCCAGTATATTCGCAATATTCCCGATAGCCTGCTTGAAGCGGCGCGCCTTGAGGGGACGAGTGAATGGCGCATTCTGTGGCGTATTGTGGTGCCTCTATCATTGCCGGCTATTGCTACGCTGACGGCGTTTAATTTTGTCTGGCGTTGGAACGATTTCCTATGGCCATTTTTGGTTATCAGTGATCAAAGCCAGTGGACGGTGCAGTTGGCGTTAGCCAGTAATGTTGGGCAGTTTGATATTAACTGGCCGCGTCTGCTGGCGATGTCGGCGCTGGCGGTGGTACCTATGCTGGCAATTTTTCTCGCGTTGCAACGTTACTTTATGAATGGGCTTATGGCGGGGGCGACTAAAGAATAATAGCAGCATCGGCGTGTCGCTTCTTGCCTGCCGGGCTGTCAGTGCTATATGGGAGCCTCAATTTTCATTGAACACAATGGACCCTCACAAAAGCCCCTAATTGCAACTTAATCAAGGCAGCGTTGGGTTGAGAATAGTGGGATTTGTAACGTAATAAAATGATATATAATATTGATTATCATTTAGTTGTGTGTATTTCAGAGGACGTATATAGAAGTGAAAGTGGTGCCGAACTCGGAAAGATTCAGTTGATTATTGAATTGTTTTTAATAGTGGTTTTCTTCACCACTGGTTGTCAAAATCCGTCATTTGACGCATTTTTTAGCTTGAATATCAAAATACTGGCATAGCTGTGCGGAAATTAGTCCGGTGAGTTCCTTCGGTTCGATTTCGTCTGATATCTGTAAATTGTGATAGCATTAGCGTTACGTGCGCTGTATGGATTAATATCCAAGAGGCATACCGGAAGATAACATTAATGCCAGCGACGAACAGCGTTTCTTTTAAGCGAGAAGTGTTAAATTTACGCATCAGACCCGCTGAGCGTGATCTCATCGATCGCGCTGCGAAAGCCAAAGGGAAAAATCGTACTGATTTTGTTCTGGAGGCCGCTCGCGCTGCCGCAAAAGAAGCACTTTGAAAGCGCATATTATGGCCGCTCCAGACGCCTATCAGGAGTTTCTTGCACGTCTGGACAGGCTCCTGCGCTGAATGCCGCGTTGCGTAAAATCATGCAAACTCCTGCGCCATGAGAATTGAAAAAATGATTTCAGTTCCTGAACCTCTCCATGCCGGACATATGCTACCCACATTTTGCTGCGGCTCGGATTCTATGGACAACTGGCTGAAACAGCGGGCGATGAAAAATCAGCTGACCGGCGAGTCCCGGACGTTCGTTTGCTGCGACGGTTCGAAAGTGCTGACGTATTACTCGCTAGCTTCCAGCGCCGTGACGGTAAATGCTGCGCTTTGGACACTTTCGCCGCAATTTGCCTAACCGATTCCGGTAGTGGTCTGAGCTGTCTGGCGGTAGATAAGTCATTGTATGGTCAGGGAGTCGACAGGGGGTTGGTGCGGGATGCCGGGCTGCGGGTGATTCATGTGGCGGAGACTATTGGCATTCGGGGAATGTTGGTGCACGCGCTGTCTGATGAAGCGCGGGAGTTGAACTCGCGTCCGAAATTAAGATAACAAACTGACATAAACGATTTTATCATTATTAAATGTTTCAGGTGCATTTCACGTGCACATTGAGGTTTGTCTAACGTCATGATTTTGTACAATATTTTTAAATATTTTCCGCATTACTAACGCCTTAGTAATCTCCGTCATGTAACCTGTGCAAAAAGTGCTATTGGTTGCCTTGTCAATGAAAAATCTCGCGAGAGTGCAACTCTTTACAATGTAAGGATTGTCTAACAATGTGCCATTACCTTTGGGGTAAATGTGTTGAGCATATAAGTATCGTGTAAAATGTTGGCGTGAAATGGCTCTAAATATGTCTCTAAAATGATCAATCTATGGTTGCTTATTCATTATAGCTGGCTATAAACTGCGCCTAGGTAGGACAAAATGTCCTCCTTTATCGTTGTTACTTCATAAAGCCATTGTATGAAAGGTATCGAGATGCTTAAGAGTCGGTTCAATTCAGAAAAGGCTTTAGAGGCCATTCTGTATGTGACCTCTAAAGCACCCGTGCCCGACATTATCATGTCGGGAAAATCCTTTACTACGCCGATCGTGCTCACCTTGAGCGTTATGGTCGCCTCATTACCGGCGATGAGTATAAAGCTATGAAAGATGGACGGGTCGCTGAGAACACCTATGACATCATCAAAATTGCCCAAGGAAAGGGGCGCTTCATCCCAAATGGAATCGAAGTTGAAGACATAAAGTCAGCGCTTCGGGCTTATGAGAAAGTCCATAATTACCGTGTAGAGCCTTTGCGCCCTGTTGATGATGAAGTTTTCAGTGATTCTGATCTTAAATGTATTGACGAGGCAATCGAGATGATTGGCAAGCTATCATTTGGTCAGATTCGTGAAATGAGCCACGATGAAATTTGGTCTTCGGCGAATGAGAACGGTGAAATCCCTCTGGAAGTTATCGCCGGAAGCTGTAAAGATGCTGACTTACTGATTTCCCATCTTTTCAACGGAAGATAGAATGCTTAATTTAGGGGATATGTTCCCTTCAAATTTTGCCCAAACTTTTGCATCACATCATCATCTTTCTGTTGGGGATGTGATTTATCTCTTCTGCGATTTTACCACTCCAGAGAAGCATAAATACATGGTAGTTTGCTGCTGCGAACTACTCCTCGTTTTACTTATCAATTCAGAAACTAGCGAATACATCCTTGCCTGCCCAAATCTGCTTCAGTGCCAAGTAGATTTGCTTGAAGCAGATCATCACATTCCTTGAATGTGATTCATTCGTAAATTGTATAGAGGCCCATCAAGCGTTTGACTTGGAAGTAGTTAAGGAGCAGATAACTTCTAACTATACTCAGATATACAAGGGACGGTGTTGCTGGCTATTGTCTGCGATCAATTTATAAAGCTGTAGAATTGTCGGAAACGATGCGCCGGATACTTGAGTAGATGCGGCAATATGTTTAAAACCCGGTTCAGACCGGGTTATTTTGTCCTTCACATTTACCCTAATTGCCTCTATCGCGGTTTTACCATCATATTCAGCCAAGTATTTACCGTAATTGCGGAATAACATTTCCGGCTCTTTGTGGCCCGCCCTGCAGGCCAGAAAAGGTTAACGCTCTGGCTGAATGCTTAGTGGCGAACGTGTGGGTACGGGTTACGGTAGCGCACTCCAGCTTTTTAAAGGGTTGGTACCCATGCTTTTTTGCGGATCGCATCGGCGTTCGCCCAGGGCTCTCCCGTCTTCGGGTCGCTGAATATGAACTCACTTTTCATAAAAGTGTATTGTTTCTGCGCCTGCAGGGTTGCCAGCGCCTCACTGTTCAGCTCAACTTTTCGTGTACCAGATTTGTCTTTGTGCCTTTAAGTACGCCTACGACACTGGCAGCCTGTACGTGGGCAGTGTTCACTATATTATCGAGATCAGGCCAGCGCGCGCAGTTCGGAACTACGCAGACCGGTATTGAGACGAAGCGGAACAGATTTTCCCATTCAGTGTATTTGTAGCTCTGGTAAATAGCGTTGGTTTCCGCTGGCGTGAACGTGTCAACCACGTAATCGTCGGAGCTCGTGCTGTTGTCTATCACATGGTACCGGCTGGCGCTGACAAGGGTTACCGGATTAACGATCAGCAGGCCATCCGTCACAGATTCATCAATGGCGCTGCGCATAAACGAAAAGTTATTCACGGTCGTTTTCAGCTTCGTTTTTCGGCTAGCTATCCAGTTTTTAAGAACCGCTGGCGTCAGTTCTGACACGTGAAGTTTATGTAGAGCTGACAGTGCAGGCAGGCACTTTTCATAGCCGTTAATAGTCGACGGAGACAGGTTGCGGTTCTGGCAGATTTTCAGATATTCGTCCAGATAAGACTTTATGTTTTTCTTTTTTTTCACTACCCCGAACAGCTCCAACTTTTTGGAGTTGGGTAAATATTTTGCATATTCAAAGGTACTACTGACGATCTTATTTTGTATCTCCCCCAGCAGAGCGCGTTTGCTTCCATTCTGGAAAGGGGCTCCCGGCAGAGAATCCCTTTGTGTGTGAAGGTGATCACCGGGATATCGCCAGTTTTATGCCGGCGAATAGTTACTCCCCTTGGGAGAGATGCGGATCCTTGTTTTTTTGTGTCCATCTTGCAATCTCTGCTAAGTCGATCCAACGTTCTTTGGAACCATCGACTTTTAAGACATGAACGCCTTCTTGCCACACACCACGCTGTAACTGTTTGTTAACGGCATCCAGTGTTTCATCGACTGAATTGCAGTAACTGGTAATGGAATTACATCAAGATTAATAATCGTGCTGCCTCCCTCATAACATTTATAAGCCCTGATAAACGTCGCTGACGGGCCGGAGATAACTGTCTTAATGAAGAAAAAGCCGCTACGTCTGGCGATGGTTTCTGGTGTCAGGAAAAGCGCAGTATCAACTGCTCGATTGTGACGCCGAAACTCGAATGCAGTACTGATGATCGTAACTGTGGCCACGGCATCTCGTTGAATTCGATTTTCATTCAGACCTCCCTGCTGTTAGCAGCAATGGAATAGTGGCCCACCGGGGGTGCGGACAAAAACTTTGACCCTGGGCTAAGCTGCTCTCTCTGAAAGTGAGAGCGTATGGTTACTTTCGAGGCTGTTATGGAAATTCATATTCTTCACAAACAGGGGATGAGCATTCGCACCATTGCCTCCCATCTGGGTGTATCCCGCAATACCGTTCGGAAATATCTCAAAAATCAGAAGGCGGAGCTGGCCTATTCGCCACGCCCTAAATCCGCCAGTCTGCTCGATCCCCACCGCGACTACATCGGAAAACGGCTTGCAGATGCTCACCCTTACCGACTGTCTGCTACGGTGGTTTATCGCGAAATACGTGAGCGTGGCTACCAGGGGTCGCTGACCTTGCTGCGCTACTTCCTCCGTGCAAAACATCTACCTGTAACAGCTGAGCAGGCTGTCCGCTTCGAAACCGAGCCGGGACGCCAGATGCAGGTCAACTGGGGGACTATGCGCAGCGGCCATACCCCGCTGCACGTCTTTGTTGTCGTGCTGGGTTACAGCAGGATGCTTTACATCGTATGCGATGCGAGACGATGGAAAGCTGCCACCGTAACGCCTCCGTTTCTTCGAAAGAAGTGCCGTATGACAACATGAAGACGGTTGTGCTGCAGCGCGACGCCTACCAACCAGGCCAGCATCGCTTCCATCCCTCACTCTGGCAGTTTGCCAAAGAAATGGGTTTCACACCGCGACTGTGCCGGCCATTCCGGACGCAGACAAAGGACAAAGTTGAACGCATGGTGGGCCACACCCGACAGATCTTCTATATCCCCTGATGACGCGGCTCAGGCCTGCCGGCGTCGTGCTGGACGTTGAAACCGCCAATTGCAAAGGCCACCGCTGTCTCAGCAAGGTAGCCCACAGTTGAACACCAGATCTCCATTGTCGGCCCTGCGACCGCTGGTTGGAAGAATGACAGGCCATGTTGGCGCTTCCGCCAGATAACCCGGTGGAGCAGTTGCTGATCAACGAAGACATTCAGCTCTTCGACCGTAATCCGTTGCATCATCTGCCCCCATCTATGACATGTTCTGTCCGGGAGCCGCTTAATGACAGAGATACAGCATCAGCGCCTGGCGTCGCTGGCAGAACAGCTGCAGATGGAAAGCCTTGTCGGCTCGGCGCACGCGCTGAGCCAGCAGGCCGTCAGCCGGGAATGAAGTTATCTGGACTTCCTTGAGCTCTTCTGCAGGACGAGAAGCTGGCGCGTCACCAGCCGGAAACAGGCAATGTATACGCGAATGGCGGCGTCCCCCACGGTGAAAACCTTCGAAGAGTATGACTCACCTTTGCAACTGGCGCACCACAGAAGCAACTGCAGTCGCTGCGCTCCCTGAGCTTCATCGAGCGGGGAGAAAACGTGGTACTGTTGGGGCCTTCGGGCGTGGGCAAAACGCATCTGACTATCGCGCTGGACTATGAAGCTGTACGGGCAGGGATCAAGGAGCGCTGCCGACCTGTTGCTGCCGCTGTCAACGGCGCAGCGGCAGGGGCGCTACAAAAACACGTATCCCCGGGGCGTGCTGACACCCCGTCTGCTCATCATAGACGAGATAGGATATCTGCCATTCAGTCAGGAAGAAGCCAAACGGTTCTTTCAGGTGGTGGCGAAACGCTATAATAAAAGCGCCACGATCCTGATGTCGAACCTGCCGTCAGACGTTCGCAGGCGATGCCGCTCTGACATCAGCGATGTTGGACAGGATCCTACACCACTCACACGTAATGCAGATAAAAGGAGAAAGCTATCGATTGAAACAGAAACGTAAGGCTTGGCTGATAACGGGACCTGATCCTGAGTGACCAGGAGGGGCAAATTACAACTGCTATTGTTAAACAAAGGTGGGTCAAAGTTCGACTGCTGTTGATACCTGCGATCGTGTTGCCCATGTCATTAGCCATGCTCTGCCAGGTTTTAAGGCCAGTCCATTGCCACTAACGCAACGACTTAACACCTGTATTCCGATCTCTTCCCAGAGCCTGCAATTTTCTTTGAGCACCTCCAGTTCGTACCGTCGATTAAATCCCTGGCACCTTTAATACCGCCGACAATGTTCACCTGTATTGCTTGCCCTCCAGCATTAACCATGAAGCTATCCGCGGCGCTGGTGAAGCTGATATGACTGTAAAGGGCCGAGGCATACTGATTTGCCAGCGCGTTAAGGCGGAAATTATGTGTAATGATCGCCATTATTCTTTTGCCTCAGTGATCTCATCAGGATCCTTGCGCAGAATAAAGCCACCGAATTCATGATGCTGTCAGCGCTTACGCTTCCCCCTGGTAGCGTTGATTCCTTCAGCGGCACCTGAAAGGCATGAATGAAGGCTTCGCACTGGACACACAGACCACGAAAGGCAGGCAGTTACCTGATACCCCGGGTACCCGGCAGAGAATTGCATGGCGCTTTCTTTCAGAACGCAGTCGTAAAATAGCTGTGCGACCAGCAGGATGGGCAGCAGGGTAGGCATGTTTCATTTTTGTGGGGATTCATCAGCTCTCAGAGGTAATGGGGGGGATTATTATATTCGCTGTCGCTTAGTTTTAGCGGTCATGCCAGACCTGTGGCTGAGGGCATTGGCTGCCTTTCTGATGACGCTGTCGTTAGCTCTCATCCTTCAGGCTGCAGGCAGTGGCTATCCCGTAAGAGCGATGATACACGCTGCCGTTGCTTAGACAGTGGGTTATGACAGCCTCACCCATTTTACCTACGAGTACGCGCGTCTGTTTGCCGCCCCGCCAGCGGGGGGGCCACAGAACATAGTGGGGAAGGCGGATAACACACGGTTGATGAGATCGCTTCGGTAACAAGCCCCCCCAGTGAACTGCACCCCAAAAGCTGGACATCAACTTAATAAGGTGCAGTTTAATGAAGAAGCAGTATCCGTTCGACGTCAGGTTAAAGGTGGTTGAGCACTATTTGAATACAAATGATGGGATGAAAAGAACTGCTCACCACTTTGGGATTGGGCGCACAGCCGTACGGCGATGGATCACTACCTACCAATTGCATGGCGTGAACGGCATTTCTGATGCCAGAAAAATATACGATGTTGACCTAAAAATAGCGGTTGCCAAGTCTGTTGTAGAGGGGAATCTCTCGCTTCTCCAGGCAGCTGCACAGTACAATATTTCAAATGAAAGTGTTGTGCGATGCTGGGTGCTTCTTTATGAAAAGGAAGGCGCTGAAGGCCTAAGAGCCATAAAAAAGGGACGATCGGAAGCTGTGAAATTTTCTCATCGTAAAACGAAAGCTCGTGAGCGACTTACGCCCGATGAAATGCAAGATGAAATCGATTATCTTCGGGCAGAGTTGGCATATTTAAAAAAGCTGAAAGCCTTGGTTCAAAAGCAAGCAACAGGCAAAAAGCCCAAGTGATTGATGAACTGAGGCAGGTGTACCCTCTGAGAACCTTATTACGAGCTGCGGAAATGCCCCGTAGTACGTGGTATTACAACCTGAAGGTGTCACGTCTGCCAGACAAACATGCGGCGCTTAAAGGTCAAATAATCAAGATCTATAACCACCATAAGGGTCGTTACGGTTACAGGCGTATACTGCTGTCACTGCGAAAACTTGGGTATCAAATAAATCATAAAACGGTACAGCGCCTGATGTCTGAAAGCTCAATCCGGGCCATCATCCGGGTAAGAAAAATACAGAACATTCAGAGGTTCGCTCGGGAAACCAGCAGCAAATGTGATGAATCGAGAATTCGAAGCCACTTCGTTGAATGAAAAATGGGTAACTGATGTGACAGAGTTCAATGTGAGGGGAGAGAAGTTATACCTGTCGCCAGTGATGGACTTATGTAACAGAGAAATTATCTCCTATAGCCTGTCTGACAGGCCGCTAATGGATATGGTCAATGATATGCTGGATAAAGCGTTTACTCGCCTGACTCCTGGTGATGCACCTGTTTTGCATACAGACAGTAAGAATGTCGGTGTCAGTTTTCATCATCATGCTTGCTGTTTTCTCAGC